>JACVQI010000260.1 GCA_015661095.1 Gammaproteobacteria bacterium | reverse complement strand
TTATTGGTATAGACGATGTGACCCTGCCGGTCAAACCAGTAGATAGAATCGCGGGAATTCTCGAAGAATTGAAGATAATTATCGAATTTAAGCGCCATTGTTCAATCCGGTTCCAACCAACTATATTCATGCAGAACCTGAAAATAGTTTCTCTCCAGTCAGCCTACTTTTTTATTATTAACCCGGCCGATGGCTATGTTTAACAATCCTACCAGATTTCAGTTTAAGAAACGTTTTGAATCCTCCGGATACCAGCATAGTCGATCAATAGTGGGTTTTCCGGAGCTTATCGGCCGTAGCCGGACAGGCTGTATTTTAAGTCTGTGATAATTTTCACTATTACCGAGACAAAGTGGTCTGATCCGGCAGCTGAAACGAATCAGCGGCGCATCTAATGTGATGCCGTTGACCGCTACCGGAATTAGTTGCACTGGCCGGCCTCCGTTAAGCAATGGGCATGGGGCCGGGTTCGTTAATCCGGCAATACCGGAATCTGTGGTAATCCTTCATCCGGGATCCGGCGCAGGTTTTCGACAGTAGCCCTGGTCATGATCGGCTCAACACCCAAATCAGAAAGCAACGCCGCGACGGCCTCCATTTCGTGCAACCGGCGGACAGCATGCTGGCCCGTGCCCCGTACCAGTCTCGATAACAAGCGCGCGTCCGCCCTGGTGATTTCATCCGCCAGATTCTCCCACAACCAGTCGGCGCAACCAGCCTTTTCCGCGCCGCGCATGGCTTCGATGACAGTTCCCGCCAGTCCTTTCATCATGACGCTGCGCAACAGTTTGCGGGTGGCGGCATCACCAGCCTGATCGCTGACTTTACTGACCGGCATGCCCAGTTCCGCGAAAATCGCAACAAACCTGGGGGCGCCGTTACCCGCGGCCAGGGCTGGCGTGCGCAGGCCCTTGCCCGGCACTGTGCCCATCAGGGCGATATCCACGAAAGCCATACCATGCCCGGCCGCAATCGCCGCCATCTGCTTTTTTACGGCGGCAGTGTTGGTGGAAAAGTCCGCATACAAAGCCGTAACCGGGATCTGTGCCAGGGCCTGTTGTATCGCCGTCAGGGCATCCGCGCCGGCGGTCAGGGCTATCACCACATCGGCATCTACCACAGCCGCGTCCGGATGATCCACGCGGGTTACGTGTTCCGGTGTCCCGACATCCGCCGGATCGAAACCGGTCATTTGCATGCCCGTAGCGGCCAGATCCGCAGCTATCAGCGATCCGGCTTCACCGAGACCAAATACACCTATTTTCATTTTTAAATTTTACACAGAAAAACTAAAGTATTTCGTGATTCGTAATTGGTGATTGGTAAATTAATGAGTTTTTACCAATCACGGATCACCATTCACTAATCACCTGATTTTACTCTGGTCTACATAGCGTTTGGTGTCATCGAAATAATGGCCGGTTTCTGGATCGATACCCCGCACGGCGCCCACCATTTCCGAGGCGAACAGGATATTCTTGTTCGGGATCACATTCAGTAACAGGTCAATACCCGGCTGGTGATAGACACAGGTGTCAAAATAGACATTATTCAACAATAGTTGATCCAGTGGCGGCAGCTTCAGCATATCGGCCAATCCCCGGAACCGGCCCCAGTGGAAAGGTACCGCGCCACCGCCATGGGGAATGATGAACTTAATGGTCGGAAAATCCTTGCAGACATTGGCCTGCATCAATTGCATGAAAGCCGTGGTATCGGCGTTCAGATAATAGGAGCCAGTAACGTAAAAAGCCGGGTTACAACAGCTACTGACGTGGATCATGGCCGGTACGTTGAGTTCCACCATCTTTTCATAGATCGGATACCAGTATTTATCGCCCAGGGGCGGCGAATCCCAGTAGCCGCCGGAAGGGTCCAGATTCAGATTACAGCCGACAAAGCCGAACTCCGTTACGCACCGCTCGAGTTCCGCAACGCTGTTAGCCAGACTCTTGCCGGGTGATTGCGGCAGTGCGCAGACGCCGATGAAATTCTCCGGATACAGATTGACTACCCGGTATATCAGTTCGTTGGTATGTTCAGTCCAGTACTTGCTGGTATGTTCGTTACCGACGTGGTGTTCCATCCAGCTGGCGCGCGGTGAAAACAGGGTCACGTCGGTACCGCGCTGTTTTTGCAGTTTCAGCTGATTGGTTTCCAGGCTTTCCCGGATCTGATCGTCGGTAATTTTAATGACTCCCTTCTCACCGATATGCGCAGGATCCAGCTTCAATGCGGCTTTTTGCGCCTCGCGGTACTGGCCGAGCGGCGCCGGCGTGGTGGTGTAGTGACCGTGACTATCAATAATCATTAATATTTCTCTTAAGTTAAAAGCTTAAAGTGGAAAGTGAAAAGATTTTTAAGGATTTTTCTTTCCACTTTTTACTTTGTACTTTCTACTTTTCATATTTAGCGTATTCATCCAGATTGTCCAGATAGACCAGTCCCTTCTTTTCCAGCTGCGGCCGCATGTTATAAATATCCAGTCCCAGTTCGCCCCTGGCCAGACGTTCGCGTTTGGATTCTTCATTGATTTCGCGGTTGATTCCGGCAGCCAGAACTTTCGCCGCGGTGTCCCGCTCGACTATCAAGACACCATCATCATCGGCGATGACCACGTCACCTGGGTTTACATATTGACCGGCGCAAACGATCGGGACATTCACCGCCCCGACGGTTTCCTTGACCGTACCCTTGGCATTGATCGCCCTGGACCAGACCGGAAACCCCATTTCTGTCAGATCCCGGGTGTCGCGAACACCGCCATCGATCACCAGGCCCTTGATGTCATGAGCCCTGCAGGATTCCGCCAGCAGATCGCCGAAGAAACCATCGGCATTGTCGGTCGCACAACCGACGACCATGATGTCCCCCGGTTGGCTCAACTCGATCGCGACATGGATCATCCAGTTATCGCCCGGATGCACCAGCACCGTCAGGGCGCTGCCGGCGATGCGGGCCCGCGGGTAGATCGGGCGCATATAAGGTAGCAACAAACCGGTCCGGCCCTGCGCCTCATGCACGGTCGCCACTCCCAGTTTTTCCAGTCCTGCTATCGTCTTGTCATCAGCGCGTTTGATATTACGCACAGCCACGGTTTTCATCTCATCGTTTCTCCAGTTTAATCGTCAAAGCCATACAAACGGGCCGGATTATCCACCAGCACCTTCTTCTGCAAGGCGGTGTCGGTGGCGAACAGCGGCACCAGATCCAGCAAATCCCCGTCATTCGGCATCCAGCGGGTAATGTTGGGATGGGGAAAATCCGTGCCCCAGAGGATGCGGTCCGGCGCGATCGCGATCAGTTCCCTGGCGAAAGGGATGGCATCCTGAAACGGTGGCCCCGCTTGCGAAATACGTTCCGAGCCGCAGACTTTGCACCACCAGTTGTCCCGGTGCATGAACTCCTTAAGGATACGGAACGCTTCCTGCCCGGTCCCCGCGTCACAGGGCACCCGGCCCATATGATCGACCACAATCTCCATTTTAATCCCCAGAAAGAAATCCTGGAACTTGATGATATCCTCGGCATTGACATGGATAACCAGATGCCAACCCAGATGTTTGACCTGGTCCAGGATGTTGCGCATGCCGTCGAGGTCAGGCGTACCGCCCAGATGCTTGACGAAATTAAAACGCACACCACGGACACCGCCGTCATGCAGGTCCTGAAAATCATTATCGGTAAACGATTTGTTAGCGATGCACACACCTTTATAGGCACCGTTACTGGAGGCTATGGCATCGAGCATGGCGCTGTTGTCCGGCCCATGACAACTGGCCTGCACCAGTATGGCACGCTCAATACCAAGTATGTCGTGCAGTGCCTGCAAACGGTCCTTGCCGGCATCCGGCGGTTCATAGGTGCTGGAAGGATGATAGGGAAACTTGTTCCTCGGTCCGAAGATATGACAATGCGCGTCGCAGGAATACGGCGGCGCCTTGAATACCGGTGTTCGGGTATTCGGGTCCGGTGGCATGCAGGTTTTATTTTCGCTCATTTTTCAACTCATAAAAATAATAATTGGGGTCACGGGGATAAAAGGCTGAAGGGGTTTAGGCTGAAGGTGTTTAGGCTGAAGGGAATTAGGCTGTAGGCTTAATATATAATCCTTCAGTCTTCAGTCTGCAGCCTTCAGTCTTAATACCTCTGCGTTTATCTTATTTCTTATCCCAAATTCCTGACGGGATGTAAACCACACCGCGGCTCAACAGTCTGGCTGTGCGCAGCAAGCCGGCCTTGCGCACATCCGGCAGCGGTCCGCTGTAATCAATTTCCAGGGTCACGGAAAATTCACCACTCGGATGTTCAACGGAATAGCCGTTGCCGCGCTCGGGTAA
>JACVQI010000259.1 GCA_015661095.1 Gammaproteobacteria bacterium | reverse complement strand
GTCGTTCATGGGCCGGCAGTTCACTGCGCACCGGTAACAGCCGTCCATCCCCGGCCGGTACGGGTCGAAATTGTCCGCGTCCAGAGAGTCCACCCAGGTGGTCTCCTGGTTGTTCTTGGTGCCCATGGCGCCGAGCGTCCGGCTGGCCTTGTACAGGAACGGTGTGCCGACGGTCTTCAGGGCATTTTTGATCACGCTGGTGTTCATGATCTTGTCCCCGATCTCGCGGTTCTTCTGTTTGAAGGCGCTGCTGATTGGCACCGGTTTGGCTTTGCCGTGGATCATAATGCCCTTCAATCGCATGGATCCCAGCTTCGCCCCCGGCCCGCCCCGTGCCCAGATCGCCTTCGGTCCGCCCATGATGCCGGCATTCAATACCAGATTCTCGCCGGCCCGGGTGATGCGGGCGAAGGCCAGGTCCTTGCGTTCTTTACAGTTAAAGTCCCGCTCCACCGCCGCGGTCAGGTCGATGTTGTCCAGCCCCGCATAAGCGGTGGCGTCATGGAAGGTCACTTTCTCGTTGTCGATGTGCAGCAGCGCCAGCGGCTCCGCCCGCCCGTACAGCACGATGTGGTCGTAGCCGTGGTAGCGCATGTAGATCGGGAAGTAGTCGCCGGCATTGCTGTCGAGGATGGCGTCCGATTCCGGCGACAGGCCGGTGACGTTGCCGCGCGAGGCCGAGGGGATACAGCCGGTCATCACCCCGGTGCCGAAGATCAACGGGATCGCCGGGTCCAGCGGCTCGAGGCCATCGGTCATCAGGTTATACAGCAGGTACATATTGGCGCCGCGCCCGCCGAGAAAATGCAGAAACACCGATTTATCCAGGTAGGCGCTCTGTGTGCTCCGCGCCGCCAGGTCCACGAACAGCACCTTGCCCTGGGTGGGATATTGCGGAACATCGTGCATGCGGCCCAACAATGAAGTGACTTTTTCTCTTATACTCATAACCGTAATCCAGAGTTTGTATCTTTTGATTTATCGTTTAGTGAGCTACTGCTCACGTACCGCAGGTGCAGCCAGCAGCATTAGAAATTATTGAAATCAACCAGCACGCCCCGTGATTGTTGCATGCTTATACTACTTTAACGATCGCTGAACTTTCTTGAGTTAGATCATAAGTTTTGTTTTTTATCGCCAACGCATGAACTTCACTACACCAATACTCAGGCCCAGATTCGGATTATGTCTTGCTTTAGCGGTGGATGAGGACTTCCGCGCCGAGGGCTTTGCTTCGATACCTTAAGAAAAATCAGCAAAAGTCCCACTGGGACAATTCCGAAGCAAAGGTAAAGAATGTGAGTTTTATTTTGTTCCTTTTTTCAATTCCTTGAGTTTTTGCTGCATCTCCGCGGCCGTCATTTGCCCGGTTGCCAGCGGTTGGCCCAATTCAAAAATCCGGGAATCCTCCAGCGTGCCCACCACGACCGGATCGAAACCGGAATCCCTGACCAGTCGTTCGGCCACGGCCAGCGCCTCTGCATCATCGCCAGCGATAGGGATGGCGATGCGGTCATGTGTCCGAGTAGCCTGGCCTGCCAGCACCGCCGCCGGGATACAGTTATAGGCCCGCACCAGCCGGTTGGTCTTGAGAAACTCAGCCGAGGCCTTACCGGCGCCTTGCTTTAACGCTGCAGCCGCCATCGGTCCATCCCGCCGCTCGAAGGGATTGCTGGTATCCAGTATCACCTTACCGGCCAGTTCCGCGGCATAGTCATTGCCGATCTGCGGTATCGCCGCATAGGGCACCGACACCAGGATCACCTCACCGAATGCGGCGGCCTCCCTGGGCGTCCCGGCGTGAGCCTTCGGACCGAGTTCCTGTGCCAGCGACTGCAAATTCTCCGGGTGGCGGGAGGAGATGAACACCTCATGGCCGGCCTTAACCCAGTGCCGGGCCAGAGTGCCACCGATCTTGCCGGTACCGATAATGCCGATCTTCATCGGTTCCGATTGCGCCTGGCTATCAGTCACGCCGGACAGGGCCATCACCCCGACCAGCATGCAGATAAAAAACTCACGTAAAAGTAAATGCCAGCGATTGGATTTTGTCTTCATCGTAGATCTCCTGACTGTGCCTGTAGTGGATAGTCTAGTTCGAATCATGCATCGGGCAACACTTTTTTCTTACCGGTAATCATGGCTTTTACGAGGTTTTCATGGTGTAACCTGCTGGAGACGATAACGCCGGCGACATGCAGGAAAATCAATAACAGCATCAGATTCGCGGATACCTCATGCACCTCCTCCCAGATATTCTCTTTATGCCTGGGCCGGCCTCTACCCCTTTCTCGACCCGTGCTCTTTTCATCCCTGACTTCATCCGCATAAGCAGCGCTGATCACGGTGATTTCATCGGCAGCGCCACCGGCCAGAGGGCCACGGCCCTCCTCGATGGCATAAAGCTTCAGGCCGCTGACGGTGACGACGAACAGGCTAATCAACAGCGCGACTATCATCCAGCCACCGGCCGGGTTATGGCCGATATAGTATTCAGGTTGTTTGGCCAGCAGGATTTTGAGATATCTATAAACGGCTCGAGGCGAATAGACGAAATCACGGAAGCGCGCATATTTGCTGCCAATGACACCCCACACCATGCGAAAGCTGATAAGCCCCATTACCGCGTAGCCGAAATAGGCATGCCATTGTTCAGACTCTTCGGCAGTAAGGTAGGCAACCACAAAGGAGATAACCAGAAACCAGTGGAACAAGCGAACCAGAATATCCCAAACCAGAATTTCTTTATTATCAGGCATACTTGCATCTCCTTCTGCGTTGAGCGTTTAATGATAATTTTAATTCACCCGCCGCATGACATCTTTGATTCAGAATAATAATAGTCCGTTTTTCCGCAGCCTATTTTAAAAACGGTAATACACGCAGATGCAGTATCTACGCCTGAACACCGAATCCAATCGGGGCCTGGTTCATATGGGAATCAGCTCAAATCACGCGGATACTATGGCCGCCATCCACC
>JACVQI010000069.1 GCA_015661095.1 Gammaproteobacteria bacterium | reverse complement strand
ATGTCGGCCAGACTGGCTGCTGCCGCCTGGGTGGTGGCGGCCGCTTTGCCAGTGGTTCTGGCGACCAGTTCCCGTGCCTTGTTGCTATTGGGATCGCGGGAACCGTAAATGATCTTATGTCCCTGTTCCGCAAAGCGGGGGCCAAGGGCGCTGGCAACCCGGCCGGTACCGATAATCGCTATCGTCTCGGCCAATAATTGCACCGGCAGTAACAGTCCGGCGATGAGACAAAGTGAATTGATGATATTTTTTACGCTAATCGCCGTGCTATTCATGGTTTGTACCTCATCATGCCATCAATCGAAAGTCACACACACAAGTATTTGCGGGAACACGCTGTATCAATCAGCCGCATAGGCGGTCTGCAGCCGGCGTTCCTTTTCGAACCGCTCGAAAGCCAGTTGGATCAGGCGATCGATCAGATCCGTATAGGCGATGCCGCTGGCCTGCCAGAGTCTCGGATACATGCTGATGGATGTAAAACCCGGAATGGTGTTGATCTCGTTCACCAGGATTTCGTTATTGTCGCGCAGGAAAAAATCGACCCGTGCCATACCCTCACAGGATAGCGCCTTGAAGGTGGCAATGGCCAGGCGCTGGATCGCGGTAACAATTTCAGCCGAAAGTCTGGCGGGTACTTCCAGCGCAGCTCCCTGCTCGTCGAGATACTTCGCGTCATAGGAATAAAACTCATGACTGGGAATAATCTCTCCCGGCACCGAGGCAACGGGATCATCATTGCCCAGTACCGAGCATTCGATTTCCCGCCCACGGATATATTCCTCCAACAAGATTTTATTATCATACGCGAACGCCTGCGTTACCGCTTGCTCATATTCGGAGTGATTGTGGACCTTGCTGACGCCCACGGAGGAACAAAAATGGTTCGCCTACCGCGACGACGACTGAGGCATATTCCGGAATCCCTGCAAGCTCCGTGGCGGCGATAAATTTCGCGCCGGGGATCCGCGCGTCGCGCAACAAGCGTTTCATGACGTCCTTGTCCATGCCGACGGCCGAGCCCAGCACGCCAGCCCCGACGAACGGGATATCGGCCATTTTCAACAAACCCTGCAACGCGCCGTCTTCGCCGAATGGCCCGTGTAACACCGGGAACACAACATCGATGGAGCCGGGATCCGGCTGGCCTTGCAGGCTGGTCAGGCGGCCCTCATTTTGTGGCACCAGGGCCACGCGCCGTTCGGATGGTTTCAGTTTGATGAATTTCGGGTTACTGGCGTTTAACAGATAATTCGCGGCATCCTGCAGCAACCATTTGCCGTTCTTATCGATACCGATCAGGACCGGCGTGTATTTATCCCGGTCGATGGCTTCGATGATATTTTTCGCGGACAGCAGCGAAACTTCATGCTCGGCTGATTTGCCGCCGAACAAAATCCCGACCTTGATTTTCTTTTTGGCCATCGAATTTGCTTCTCTCTAGATTACCATCCCCACCACCAGAACGGCATGCCATTATTTCCGGGCCTGACGAAACCGGGCGATGCGATCCGCGCTCGGCGGATGTGTGGAGATATAGTTGGTCCAACTGTAATAAGCGGGTTCTTCGGTAGCCTGCTCCACCGCTTCGCAGTCCGGTATTTCTTCCGGTTCCGCCTCTCCCTTCTGCTTATCTTTCGCTTTAGCCAATAACATACCACATCGTTCCAGCCGTTCCATAAAATCCGCAAAACGGCTGGTCGGAATGCCATGCTCCCCCATGTGCTCCAGGGCGTAGGTATCGGCTTCGGTTTCAAATTCCCGGGAATAGGATGAGTCTATCAGAACGTTGGGCATGGCCAGCACCAGGGATCCGGCGGAATTGACGTCCCCGGTAATCACCGTGGTTAAAACGAGCAGGCTGGAATGACTGATGACCTGCCGCAGGCTGTGCCGGTGGACGACGTGGCCGACCTCATGCAACAGAATCGACAGGATTTCCTCGTCATTCTGCGCCAGCTTGACCAGTTCATCGGTGACGACGACGGTGCCATCCGGCAAAGCGAAGGCATTGGCGCCGATAAAACCGCCACTCCGGAATTCCAGCCGGTAATGGATCGCTTCGCTATCCTCTGGCAGCAATTTATCGAATTGCTGTTCCAGTCGCTGGCGTCGGTCCGCCTCCAGCGTGGTCGTCTTGAATACCCGTTTGTCCAGTGTTTCCAATGTACCCTGGCCGATGTAATTATTGACCTCAGGTGGCAGGGCATAGGCCACCCGTGTGCTCAGCCACGGTATGCCCCAGATGGCGAACCCAACGAAGATCACCGCCACGGTCACCAGGGCGCCGACTGCGAACCGCATATTATTCTCGAGGCGGTGCGCCCAACTGGTCTTTAGCCCCTGGCCTGCCAGCCATTGGTCCAACCGCTCGTTTTCGGTAGTTTCAACCATCGCCCCGGAGGGCAAGGTCAGGCTGCGGGGCGTATTCCCGATTCTGACGGAAACCATGACCTGCTGGATGGAGACCGGCGCAAATCCATCCGGTTCGGCGCTCAGATAACCGTCAGCACCGAGCGTGACCCGTATATCCCTGCTGCCGGCATGCATTCCGTCATAGAGTTTTCCCTTGATAATCATTCCTACAGACCGAGGTCGAGGTCAAACATATCACCGACCTCTTCACCGATAGCACTGCGATCCGCCTGCGCCATGGCCGTGATGCTTTCGATGCGGTCTTGCAGGAATTCGGTGGACTCCGCCACATAACGGGCCATGCGGATCTTGCTCCAGGGGATCAACAAGCCCAGGCTGCAGATGATGGCAATGGTGTTGGATAACAACAGCCAACCGATCTTCCCGCCCCGGAGGTGACTCTGCAGGCGTAACGGGCCGAACTCGGTGTTGCTATAGGTCAGATTGGCGAGCCTGGCCATCAGATAGCCCATGATAAAAAAGCCGATCACATAAAAGAAAATGCCAAATAAGAACGCTAATGTAAAGGAAACGCCCATTGTTCCAGGGGACGGTTGGCCGTCTCCACCGGAAACTCCCATGACCGCGAAGAAAACGCCCATTATTATTCCAGCTAAAATGGACAAGAACAGGATCAATCCGATAGTGAGCAAAAATGTCAGCAGGTAAACCTTGTAAAACTCCCATGCCGTCGTATGGAATGAACCGCGCGCCGTGCCGTACTGGATCTGGTTGATAATGAACCTGCGGCGCAGGAAATCGATATATGGCACGACCGGCAATACCGAAAACATAAAGATGCTATACAGCATATCTTCCTTGCGGAATTCGCCATTGTCGGCATTTTCCAACTGCTTAACGAAATCGCTGGCCAGATAAATTGTATAAATGAATGCCGTAACAATCAGGACGCAACCGATGGGAATAAGAAACATCTTGTAGGCAGACAGATAATCAGTTCGAAAATGAAAACGGATATTACGGTAGGCGGTGTTACGCATCCGGAATGCCATCGACGTAACCAGAATAAAGGGCAACAGCAGGACCAAACCTGACAATGCCCAGAGACTGTAGGCCGGATATATATTTATACAGACCGAGTAAATCGCCAGAATGCCAACGGCGATGATCCGGCCCTTGAGGATGCGCACCGGATCGGCGAGATAAGCGAAGCTGCTGTCGTTAATCCAGGTATTACCGTGAAAATAGCGCATGGTTCGTACTTTCGCCCAGGGCGAATACAAGCCGATGGTGATGATGGAGAGCAGGATATTCACTATCCAGATTTTGAAATATTCAAGACTGTCACCGGTGAAACGGAAATTAGACCAGACTGGCAGAGGTGTTGGCGTCGGGCTATACATGATGCTCTCCTTGGATGATTGCTGCATTCATCATTGCTCGATACTTTGTTTCCGTATTGAATGGGCTTTACAAATATAGCTACAATCGCCGCGCATTACCAATAATTATCCGCTACTGCGCTTGAATAAATTGCGGCATAATCCTTAAAACGATGTATATGCCAGATACCAATGTCTGAAAGAAATTACCTGCATGACCGGATACCGGATCCTGTTACATGCAACAGGGTCCCACCGGCTCGACAGATGCCGGGCATGCTGGAAGAAGTGCTGGCCGGTCTGACCGCTACCACCCGCGCCATTCCCCCCAAATATTTTTACGATGACCACGGCTCGCTGTTGTTCGACCGGATCTGCAGCACGCAGGAATATTATCTTACGCGTACTGAAACAGACCTGTTGATCAGTCATGGAACCGACATCATCGCCACAACCAGGCCGGCCCAGATCCTGGAACTGGGCAGTGGTATATCCCACAAGGTGCGCCTGTTACTCGATGCCTGCGGCAAACTTTCCCACACCTGTGAATATGCGCCATTCGACGTTTGTGAAGAAATGGTTGATCTGGCAACGAACCGGTTGGCGGCGGATTATCCATGGTTGAGCATCACACCTCTGCTCGGCGACTATCATGCCGGCCTCGGCAACCTGCCGAAGACTGGTGGTGTGCGGTTACTGGCATTCCTGGGCAGCAGCATCGGTAATTTCACAGCGGCGGCAGGCAGGGAATTTGTCCGGGACATAAGACTGTCCCTGCAGCCCGGCGATTTTTTTCTGCTCGGCGCTGATCGCGTCAAGTCAGCAGCGATCTTGCATGCCGCTTATAACGATGCCGACGGTATTACCGCCGAGTTCAACCTCAATATACTCCGAGTCTTGAACAGCACGATCCAGGCAAATTTCGATCTCGACAATTTCTCACACTCTGCGGTTTATAATGCCGACCTGGGGCAGATTGAAATGTATCTCATCGCCAAACAGGAACAGAAAGTTCAACTGGGCAAAGCCGGGATCAGCATCAGGCTGGCTGCGGGGGAGCGGATACTGACCGAGATCAGCCGCAAATACGGGGTAGTGGAACTGGAGTCCATGTTTATTGATAACGATTTCAAGCTGGTGCGCCATTATCAGCCGGACAATCAATGGTATTCACTGCTGCTGGCGCAAGTGCCGGGATAATTCTGCTTTTTGAAGCTAGAGCATCCAGCGCCAGCCTGCCGCATGCTCAATAACTTGATTATCGAGCAGTACCCCGCAGCAGCCTGTCTGCCCAGGCCGGATCATCAATGAAAGGATTGCGGTTTCCCTGCATGGCTTCAATCTGCCTGTTTCGTTCAACTTCCTGATTACTGGGCGGATCCTCGCTGCTCCACTGTACCATGAGCTTCAGCATCTCCGGCTCGAGTTTCAAACCGTAGCGTTCATGCATATACATCATGGCCCTGGCGATATTACCACGCGCCACCGGTCGCGGTTCGAGAACTCCCCCCTGCCATTCGATATCGCAATCCTCGAAGCGCCAATGCTCACCATCAATGTTGCCGAAGCGTGAACCGTTGCGATAAGTCACCAGATCGCTCCAGACCGGATACATGTTGTGCATGTCCGCTTCCATACGCGCGTAGAGTTTATTACCGGAATCCAGGCATTGCATGCGACTGCCGCAATGCAGTTGTTTAATCATCTCAGAGGTGGGATAGATATGTTCAATGGTGACGGACTTCGCTCCCTTGATCTTGCGATCGTGCTCGAAGCGATAGCCACAGTACAGCGTCCAGCCCCCAAAGGGATAGAGTTCGCTCCAGAATATTTGCGAGACAATTTGATCATAATCGGGAACAGGAGCATCCCCGTATACGGGAGTGCAAGCTAAAATGAAATATGAAATGACGAGCAGCAGGCACTTATCTTTCATTATTTTCCTAAAATTATGAAGTCAGCAGGGAGAACTACTTTTGATTATAACTTTAATTGCGGAAATATATGAAACCCTGATTGTTGCTATTGAATGGGGCCAAGCCTGCATCAAGTTCAGGAAGGGACTGAAACGCGAATCACCCAAATCCGGCGCAATCCGGCTGGCGGCTTGTGCATGTCTGCGAACAGGATGCGACGAGAAACGAACCGCATCGTTCGAGAAGAGCAAGTTTATTACAGTACGGGGTCAAAGCCCTGGAATTTGAATGAGTAATTATATGAATAATTAAGATTCAATTCTGACCTTACGATCTAATAAAGACAATAACTTACCACTCAGCCTGGGATAAATTCGGACCCGCATCTCATCTTCGCAACAAAACCACGGGATCGTGGTCCAATTTGACTATAATTACCTCATCGGATTAATTCGATTTTGAGACCGGTCATATGAAACAAAAACTCATCCCGTACTTGCTCCTGTCTTCGGCCCTGTATATCAGCCAAAACGTTGTGGCCGCCACGGTTTATCAATGGACGGATGCGGACGGTATAGTGCATTTCAGTGATGCGCCTCCGGCTGACGCCGCGGTTACCACAACACGCGAAATCCTTTTAGATGATTTTACTGAGAATGTTTCGAGTCCGGAAAAGTATTCCATTATCGATCAGGCCGATATCATGGCGGCCTGGCGCCAGCAACTAACGGAAGATCGACTGGCCGTAAAAAGGATGCAACTGGAAGAACGAAACCTGGCCCAGGAACTGGAATTGAACCGGTTGCAGGCAGAACAACAGCTGGATGGATACTCCGAGTCATACCCGCACTACTTTGTGTATCCACAACCGTACTTTAATAACTTTCACCGAAGACGTGATCATGAGCAACCGGAAGCGCCGGTTGCACCGGAATCACCACAACCGCGATTCCATTTTACACCCTCGGCCGGACCTCAGGCTGGTGAGTCCGCCCAATTGCGAGTCAATACCGAACTCTGATTTGTCTGGCAGGCAGGAACCAGACCCGCTCGTCAGCGGGACCCGATATAAGAACCATTCTGGATTTTATCCAGTAAATCCATATCCATAATCCACATACACAACAGCAGGCGGGCGCCTTCATCCATGCCATTGACGAGACTTATCTGCGCGACTGGATCATCCCTCAATTCCTTGAGTTTTCTGACACCGGCGGCAATGCTGTCTATCATTTTGTCAGTTAAATTCAGATTGGCTATATCAAGTTGTCCCGCGAGTTCAACAGTTTCCTGGCCGAACAAGAACGCCAGTTCGTTTTTCAATCTTTCATCTTCCTGGACGGATTGATCAGTATCTTTTAGGTTGCTGTCTGGTGTTTCCATTGAATGGACTCATGCTACGATTGATTGATTGCATAAGTTTGGCGGAGAGGGTGGGAGTTGAACCCACGGTACGCGTAAGCGTACAACAGATTTCGAGTCTGTCCCATTCGGCCACTCTGGCACCTCTCCAGTTTCATCATTGTAACAAGTGACTGCGGAAAACCTGTAACTTTTGGTAAGTATTTCCGGTTATCCGGTAGTCAAAACAACATTACGGCCATTTCGTCATTATACTTAGTAGAACATTTACTCGATTGCTACCATGCCTGATCAAAACAAAATGAATGCCGCCTGCGGGAATTATCTCATTTTCCGCGGACTGCTGGTTATGGTTTTTGCCACGTTATCCAGCTGTACGGACAAAACAACAACGCAACTGGACCGAATTAAAGCACGTGGCGAAATCGTCGTCGTTACCCGTAATGGACCGACATCCTATTATATTGAAAAGAATTCCGAAACCGGTCTTGAATACGTCCTGGCGAAAAAATTTGCGGCGCATCTGGGTGTGGAACTGAAAACCGTCATCGCGAAAAATTCAAACGACGTCACCAAAATACTTAATTCCGAACAAGCCGATTTCGCCGCCGCCGCTTTAATCCATCATCAGTCCCGTGGCGGTCCCCTGGTCTTCGGACCGGCCTATCTATGGGTCACGCAACAACTGGTTTACCGGAATGGTCTGCGACCGCCGTCGTCGCTGGAGGATATCTTTCCGGATAAGCTCGATCTGGCACTGGATACCTCCACGTTACTCCCGCTCGATCAGTTGCAACAGGAAGCTCCCAGTCTGTCCTGGAACATCCATACCGAACGTGACAGCCATGAGATGCTGGAACTGCTTGAAAACAAGGAGATTCTGTACACCATCACGGACTCCAATGAACTGACTCTGGCCCGGCAGTATTACCCGGAGATCCGGGTGGCCTTCAATGTTTCATCGCCGCAACCGGTAGCATGGGCCTTCAGAAACCACGAAGATCGATCGCTGCTGCAAGCAGTATGGCGATTCCATGAGGAAATATCGCGGAGCGGCGAGTTGATCGCTTTGATCAATCAATATTTTGTGCCAGTGGGGAAATTTGATTATGTCGATGCCAGGAAATTCATAGACCGCTTCCAGGTTCGGCTCCCGCCGTTGCAGTCGTTGTTTGAAGAGGTCGCTGGGGAACAGGAGATGGATTGGCGGCTGCTGGCCGCAATCAGCTACCAGGAATCCCACTGGCATGAACAGGCGGTATCAACCACCGGCGAGGTTAAAGGCCTGATGATGTTAAAGCAGGATACCGCTGAAAGTGTCGGCGTGAATAACCGGTTCGACCCGGAACAGAGTATCCGTGGCGGCACGATTTATTTAAAAAGTCTCATTGGAAAAATTCCAGAACGCATCCCCGAACCGGATCGTACCTGGATGGCGGTAGCAGCCTATAATGTCGGTTATGGCCACCTGGAGGACGCCCGCGTGTTAACCCAGAAACAGGGTGGGGACCCCGATATTTGGCTGGAAGTAAAACAGCGGTTGCCATTGTTAAGCCGGAAAGAGTGGTTTAATCAGACAAAATTCGGTTATGCCCGTGGTGTAGAGCCCGTGTTATACGTGGAAAGGATTAAAAAATATTACAACACCCTGGTCCAGTTAACGCAACCTGAAGTTCCATCCGCAGAACTGACGGCCGGACAACTGGTTGAAACACGGATCAGCGAGGATCCGCTGTCACAGTAATTTCAGCGCGCCATTTTTCAGCGAATTTTTGTGCTTCCACTATTTCCGCAGTCACCATATTTTCAGCGATTTTTTTCAACATCTTGTCGATTTTTCGGTCTCCTGCCTGGGCCGCAAGTGTTAACCAGGCATAAGCCTTGCGGAGATCCGTGCTGACGCCGCGACCTCTCGCATAACAAACTCCCAGATCATACTGGGCCTGGGTATGGCCCTGAAGGGCGGATTTTTCCAGCCATTTGCAGGCAGCAACAACATTTTTCCGCACACCCTGACCATCCATATAAAGCCTGGCCAATTTGTACTGGGCCTTCACGTAGCCGCGGTCGGCCGAAAGCTGAAAGCATTTAGCTGACTCAATTTCATTGATTTCCAACCCCAATCCCAGGGCATACATCTTCCCTAACTGGTAATACGCTTTTGGATACCCCCGCCCTGCCGCTGCTTTGAAAAAAGCTAATGCCTGGGAATGATCCTGTTCACTACCCAGGCCATGGAGATAAAACAAACCCAGATTAAACTGCGCTTTATAATATCCCGCCGCTGCTGCCTGCTTGAACCACTTGAAAGCTTCCTGATTATCCTTTTCGACGCCGTGACCCTCTGTGTAAAGACGTGCCAGATTATATTGTGAGCGTGCATAACCCTGTTTGGCCGCGGCTGAATACCAGCGCACGGCGGCAGCATAATCCTGTTCCGTCCCGCCCCCCTGCTCATACATGATACCGAGATTATGTTGGGCTTTGTTGTGCCCCAGTTGTGCGGCTTGTGTATACCAGTACAAAGCCTTTTGTTCGTCCTTGGAAATTCCACTGCCATTGGCATAAAGATAACCCAGATTATAACTGGCGCCGGCGTGGCCTTGCGCTGCGGCTTTTTCATACCACTCTATGGCCGACGCGACATCTTTGTCGGTACCCATGCCTTCCTGATAACATAGACAGCTTCCATATGATCTTTGGGTACACCAATACCGCGAATGTACATCTGACCAAGATGGGACTGGGCTTTGGCCGCGCCCTGTTCCGCGGCTATGCGATACCAATGCGCCGCCCGGCCCCGGTCAATAGGGACACCAGTTCCGGTCTCATACAGGCCCGCCAGTTCCAGTTGTACTGACAGATCACCGGCATTCGCGCGGTCCGTTAATGTTGAGATATCCACAGCCATTTTAAACTAGCTCGATCGCTCCGTTACAACATGTTGTAATTTATAGAAAAATATCATATTGGCGTATGAAGTCCATCCGCATAACGCTCCAGAGTGACACCATGGCAGGATTATGCAGCTTTTATACCCTCTCGGTTCGAAAATCCAGGACTTGGTAATCAGGCATCAGTCCACTGTTCCCAGTAGGGTATCGGCTGGTAATAGTCATATAAAAAATCGACGAAGGTGCTGACTTTCGCAGTCAGATTTTGCCTGTGCAGATAAACGGCGTAGATAGGCTGCATGGGAGGTTCGAAATTTTCCAGTACCGGCTGCAGGCGTCCGGCCTTGATATCGAGACCGACCACATAGGTCGGCAACTGCGTCAGGCCGCAGCCATGGATGGATGCGATCCGCAGTGCATCCGCCGTATTGGCTTTTACATCACCGTGTACCCTGACGGTGGTGGCCTTGCCATCCACCGTAAAAGGCCACGCCCCAAGGGGCGAGCGGGGCGAGTAGATCAGGCAGTTATGACGGGTGAGGTCAATCGGGACCAGCGGGACACCGTATTTCTTCAGGTATGCCGGACTGGCGCTGACCACCAACCGGGAATGTGTCAGGCGCCTGGCGACTTGCGTGGAGTCTTTCAATTCCCCCGTGCGTATAGCCAGGTCCAACCCCTCACCGACAAAATCCAGGGTGCGCCCGGTGAACACCATATCGATACCGACCTTGGGATATTTTTGACGATATTCCGCAATGGCCCGCGTCAGATGAAACGAACCAAAGGAGGTCGGGGCCATTAATCGCAACGTCCCGCTCGGCGCGGCATTGAGATTGGCAACACTAACTTCCGTTGCTTCCAGGTCTTCCAGGATGCCTTGTACACGATCCCGATAGAGTATGCCGGACTCGGTCAGTTTCAGGTGCCGGGTCGTTCGATTGATTAACCTGACCCCAAGCTGTCGTTCCAGATCACTCACATGCTTGGATACCATGGCCTTGGAAATGCCGAGATGTTGCGCGGCGCTGGAAAATCCACCGAGCCTGGCAACCTGGAGAAAGACGCGAATACTGTTCAGTTTATCCATGATTTCGACCTTCGAAACTATTGTTCACTAATAGGAAACTAACATTGTAATAAACAGTTATTGTAAAATAAAGATAGATTAATCATAATTACTAATGTAAAAAAGGTAAATTAATTTATTAAAACCAGGAATATTGATTATTAATCGTTATAAGAGAATGGCCATGAAATTAACCAACTTGTACACAATAGTTACCATCTTATTGGTATTAAATCTCCCGCTGGCAGCCAAAAGCGAAACCATTGGGCAGGACACCATAAAGTGTCCAGTTGCAAACTTACATGCTAATAAAATTAGCGATTATCCGGTTGTCTATTCCAGGCGGACTTCAGCTATTTCGCTGGAAACAGATTTACTGGTTGCCCGTAAAGCTCTGGTTTCTTTCTGGGATAAACAGCTGATTGACAGCAAAGTTCTCAATATTGAGGCCATCAACCTCAATATGAAAGGAGGTATTGCCCGGTTATCAGCCTTAGGTCCGGTCACAATTACCAGTAATGCGGTTTTCACCAAAGTAGTGGATTGATACATCATTAATCTTATGGGATATCGAGCTCGTGGCTCTCGATAACGATTTAATCGGAATTACAGATTACGAGAATTGCGAACTCGGCGGCATCGTAGCTGATTGACCCCGGGAAAGCTTTAGAATTACAGCAACTAAATTTTCACCATCCCCCTGCACATGGATGTGCGCCCTTTTTTATCTCTCTGATTACCTGCCAAAAGTCTTCAATTACCGTCGCCATACACGCTCCTGTTACAATCCGCAGCATGTCCCAGCCTGATAAAGCGCTTCCCTTTCAACAACTTTCCCCCGATGAAATCCTGAATAGCGTCGAATCCCTGGGGTATGCCTGTGATGGTCACGTCACGGCCCTCAACAGTTATGAAAACCGGGTGTATCAAATAGGCATCTGGGACAGCAAACCGATCATTGCCAAATTTTACCGGCCGCAGCGCTGGACGGACGAAAGTATCCGCGAAGAACATGCGTACACGGCCGAATTGTTTGAACTCGAGATTCCGGCAATAACCCCGTTGCGTGATGCGCATGGTCAGACACTGTTTCAGACCGGTCCCTACCGCATCGCCCTTTATCCCCGGGTAGGCGGCCGTGCGCCGGAACTGGATGACCCGGACCATCTGCTGCAATTAGGGCGCTGCCTGGCGCGAATACATAATGTTGGCGCGGTGAAAGCCTTCGTCCATCGCCCGGTCATCGATATCCAGTCACTGGCACGGGAACCTGTGGAATTTCTCCTGGCCAATCACTTTATTCCCGCTGATCTGTTGCCATCCTATACAGCGCTGACCCAACATTTATTCACGGCTATCGAGGCTTGCTTCGCGCGCGTGAAAGACTGCGCGTTTATCCGCCTGCACGGGGATTGCCATATCGGTAATATCCTCTGGTATGACGATGCCCCATTTCTTGTGGATTTTGATGATGCCCGCATGGGTCCCGCCGTTCAGGACCTGTGGATGTTCCTGTCCGGCGAGCGCGACTACATGCAGGCCAGATTGCATGATCTGCTGGAAGGCTACTGTGAGTTCAGAGATTTTGATGCACGCGAACTGCATCTTATTGAACCGCTCCGCACCATGCGGATGCTGCATTATGCCGGCTGGCTGGCGCGCCGCTGGAACGATCCCGCTTTTCTGCAGGCCTTCCCCTGGTTTAACACGCAGACCTACTGGCAGACCCACATCCTGCACTTGAAAGAGCAGTTGGCTTTACTGTCGGAGCCGCCATTAGAGTGGCAGCGAAGGTAAACCTTCACTTACAAAACCAGTTTGCCGGGACCGACGGCAACGAGCAGTAGCAGACCACCCAGCACCGCCAGGTTGGTCAGCGCGATCCGGCTATGCAGGAGCACATCGTCACCGGTCATATCCCAGAAATGGTGGACCTTGATGGTTGCGACTACCGTAAACACGGCCAGTGTAATTGCTGATTCGCGCACGAAATAACCAGTGATGATGAACACCGGTGCCACCAGGTGCAGGGCTATTGTTGCTATCAGGAAGAAATACAGAAACGGCACTTTGGCATCCTGATATTCCCGGACTGCCTTGGAAAACCAAATCCCTTTATGCACACCGCTGACCAGAAATACGACGGCTATGGCAATGCGGCCTGCGAGCAAGAGCCATGATAACCACGGTTCTTGAACCATTAATTTATGCTCTTGGGTTTATGATGAACGAAGTTCACGATTTGCCAGGTAACGCGCCCGGTATTATTCACCGCCACCCGCGGCCGCTTCCAGGGCCTGATTCCAAAGATCCACTGCGCAATCATATTCGAGCGTCGCATCATCCTTGATCTTTTGATAATAGACCGTGATTTTCTGCGGTTCCTTGTAAAGAGTCGCATCGGTGGTCGTAATCTCTTCCACCAGCACGTCATCACTGATGGGCTGCAAGGTAATAAAAGGTACCGGTCGAGCAGTCACTTTGGTGCGTTTGATTAAATATATCCGTTCCTGGATACGCGTATTCTCACTACGCGGCGCCTGTCGTAACAACGACTCATTCAGCAGGGCCGTATCAATCACCAGGACATCACCATTCCAGGAGCCGATGGAATAGCCAATCCGTGTAGCCGGGTAATCTTCCGGCACCTTCCTGCCGTCCAGGTAAATGCGGCGCACCTGCATTTCCATTTCGGCCAGCATGGTGACACGGTCCTTGCTTTGAATTATTTCGACAGGATAACCAACCAGTGCGGTCATGGTCGACGGCATGCCGGGCGGCACACAATAGCCACCTGGTTCGACGTACTTGTCGCCATACTTCGCAGAGAAGGCATTTACCAGTTTTTCACCGTTCTCCGACAACGGTGAGGGCGCGTCCCGGACAAAGCGGGGCTCGCTGGCGAAGGCCAGCCAGACGCCATTCAAATCGGGTTTGCCGCTCGATTCCTGAGCGATTACGCCGGCGGCACAGATCAAACCCGTAGTGGTCAGGAACATTATTTTTACAACGTGCGTTATTGTTCTCATTGTCCGCTCCTGATTACGATTATGGACTTCACGGATTTATACCATTAGTGTACTCTATCACAGCACGGAATTTGCGTAGAGCATTGGCGGCTGCTTAAAGAACCAACGGCTTACGGAACACTCCAACTGAATTGAATGTATCCGGGATGTGAATGTGAGCGGACCCCATTTCTGCCACCAGGGCATAAACTAATTCGAATAGCAGGAGAATTACTATCATGCGTATCATCAATGGTTACGGTACACTCTCGATGAAGGCCTTCCTCCTGTTTTTCGGCGTGTCCTCTATGGCTCTCGCCCACCATTCCGCGGCCCTATTTGACTTTTCTCAGTCCGTGCCCATCACCGGGATAGTCAAATTAATTAATGTCGCGAATCCTCATGTCAAGCTGATCCTGACCATCACCGATGACAAAGGCACTGCCAAGGACATCACCTACGAAGGCCATAGCCGTAACAATGTTTATCGCCGTGGCTGGCGGCCGGACATGGTCAAGGAAGGCGACAAGATTACGATTAATTACGCGCCGACGAAGACCGGAGAAGACGGCGGCTATATTCAATCCTTCACCCTGTCGGATGGCAGGCAATTCTGAGCACCGCCACGAATCCGGGATAATAGCCGGGAATCATCAGCGCGGATTATCATGGTGAGTCTCGTCCACGACATGCTCCAGGTCCCGTTCCAGACATAACGGCGCTTCCAGTATCTCACTCTCCGCCCGGACCGCGGTGCGTGGCCGCAGTTCCCAGGGTTCAGCGAGTACGACCGGGTCATATGCCGTAGCCCGCCATAGTAACTTAACACCATCGAGAGCCAGGCGTTCAACGACCTTCAGATCACCGGTGTGGAAAGCACCGTCATCCGTCAACCAGGTGTCCTCATTAAAATTCACGGTCTCGACCACCAGTGTATCGCCATCCCACCAGCCAATGGCGTCACCGAGAAACGATGCTTCCACATCATTACGGTGTGAGCGGCCATCCAGGGGAATTACCCGGAAGAAATTGCCGGAGACATCGTCATAGAGAAAAATGATTTCGGTTGCGGTCTGGATAATTTTGTCCGGCGGGCCGATACGGGGAACACCGGGTGGCATACACCGGATCACGGGGTCTTCATGGACCTGGCGAACTTCCAGATCCCTTACCTTGTCCTGGAATTCAGGCCGGTACACTGGCCGGTCCGGTTTGGCCATGGGAGCAGGCGGGCTGGTTGCCGGGACATTAGCGGCCGGTGCTGCCGGCGGAGAGTCACAACCCATCAGGCAGATGGACTCCCCGGCCCACGTGGGATTGATGAAATCGATTCCGGAGCCGTTGTCCCAGGTACCGCTCAGATCCGGTGCCGCGGCGAGTTGCACCGGTATCCCGTTGCAGACTAAGACGGCTATCGATAGCATCTTTACAAAACTTTGCATCAAATCTGTCTTTATCATCTTTAACATGATCTCAACGCGGCGACCGCGCTAGCTGATAGAAGTGACCATCCGGGTAGGTGATTTTATTGACCCAGCCGAGATGTTTGGTGCCGTCGCGGGTGAGCAATCCGGTTATCATCACCTTCGCGCCATCACCGATGATCATCGCCTTAGTCAGTCCGGCCTTGCGTAACATCGCCGTCGGCGCCGTCGCCAGTTGCCAGGTGACGGTGCTGCCATTCGCATCGGTCACGTCGAGATAGATATAGGTATGCGGATTAATCCAGTCAACTTTCGAAATCACCCCGGTCCACTCAACCTCCTTCGACATATCAAACTGGCCGGCAACGGAATGATGCGCCGGCAGTCCCCGTGCCAGAACAGCCATGATCACGAACAGCGCCAACCGGCAATGCAATCGCGACACTAATACCCCCATTTTTACCTACATCATTGCATGATAAAAAGTATACGCGAAAAAATCATCAGGATTTCCGCATTTTCAGGGCTGGAGTGTCCGTTCCCGGCCATATGCCCCTGTTCCAATTCAGTAAATATTTTGAAATTTATCCAGCCTTGCCAATTCCCACTCTGACTGGAGTAAAATCAAACCCGGGCAGCAGATCCGGCAATTATACAAAACAACGAGGGCATCCCATGACCAGGAAAAAATCCACCACATCATCGAGCAATAACGAAAAAAACAGTCTGGATAGACGGCGTTTTCTGCAAGGCATAGCGTTCAGCGCCGGGGCTGCCGGCATGCTGGCCAGTGGCCTTGGTATGAGTGGACGGGTAACCGCCCAGGGCTTTCCAGCGCCGCTGCCGCCACTGACCAATTCCCAGCCACCGCAACTCACCGAACTGGCCGGTAAGACGGCTTATATCACTGCTGCGTCTGACGGTATCGGTCTGGGTATTGCCCGCGCCTGCTCCAATGCCGGCATGAAAGTGGTGATCGGTTATCGAAACCCGGAGCGACTGCAGCGGGCCTTGCCGTTATTCAAACCGGAGAATGTCGGGGTACTGCCCATCCGCCATGACGTCACTGATCGCGATGGCTGGAAACGACTGCTCGACGAGATCAACACCAAATTCGGGAATCTGCATCTGCTGGTGAACAACGCCGGAGTGAAGACCCTGCGTAAGGCCAGCGAGGCAGCATTTGCGGAATGGGACAATGCCGTGGCGGTGAACTTGACCGGCATCTACAACGGCGTAGTTGCCTGTCTGCCGCATATGCTCGAACACGGCGAGGGCTCGCAAATCGTCACCACCACCTCCATGAGCGGACTGCTGCCGGGCGCCTCCGCCGGTGTCTATACCGCCACCAAGATCGCCGCAGTCGGGCTGATGGAAGCATTGCGCATTGAGCTCGAGCGTACCACCGTGGGCACTTCGGCCTATTGCCCGGGCCCTGTGAACACCCAGAATGATCCAAATGCCCCGCGTCCACCGCTCCCTGACGGCCGTCCACGGCCGCCATCCGCCGGCATGGACCCGCTGGAGGCCGGCGAACGCGTGTTGAACGGCGTCCGCAATAATGATCTGTTTATCCTCACTCACCCCGAATTCAAGGACGGCATGCAGGAACGTTTCGATGCCATCATCGCCTCGGTGCCGGATGAAGAGGCGCCGGCGAACCGGGTTGCCATTGGCGCACGCGTAACACATGCGGACATCTATCCGCGTGAAATCGCGCATCGCCGCAAGGACCGCAAGAGCTATCGGGGATAAAACTCAGTCATAACCGGCGTCAGACTTGTAATGAGAACTTCTTACCTCCTGGATATAAACCCATATAATGATATGGCAAAGAATATGGCATATGTGCCAGTTTGTGCTACTATTCCCACATGGCGAAAGGACGCTTTGACTGGGATGAAAGAAAGAACCTCGAAAACCTGAGGAAGCACGGTGTATCCTTTGAGATCGCCCAGCTAGCATTTGCAGATTCGAAGCGTGTCATAGCAGAAGACCTGAGTCACAGCCATAGCGAAACTCGCTATTACTGTATTGGCTGGGTGGGTCATGGGGCCTTAACGGTTCGCTTCACATACCGCGAGGGCGTTATCCGCATAATTGGCGCCGGCTACTGGCGCAGAGGCAAGAAGATCTATGAAGAGCAAAATTAAATACACAGATGAGCCAATGGGCAAACTCCGAGTCGTTGATGACTTTCTACCAAAACCGGATGAGCTTGTCTTTAAAGAGGACAATGTCAAAGTCACAATGGCGCTGAGCAAATCCAGCGTAGACTTCTTTAAAACAGAGGCGAGGAAGTATCACACGTCCTATCAGGCGATGATTCGTCGGCTTGTTGATCTTTATGCTTCTCAGCACACAAAACCTCTAACCAAGCCTACCTCCGGCCGCGTAAAAGCAGCTCGCCGGTGACGGCAGTGTTAGACGGTAATCCGGGTTGCCATTGGCGCACGCGTGACACATGCGGACATCTATCCGCGTGAAATCGCGCATCGCCGCAAGGACCGCAAGAGCTATCGGGGATAAAAGTATTGAAGCAGTTACTCGCTGA
>JACVQI010000068.1 GCA_015661095.1 Gammaproteobacteria bacterium | reverse complement strand
ATAGCGCACCGAGAACTGGATGCCGAAATCGACGGCAATGCCGATGAACAGGACAATGAAAGCGATGGAAATAATATTTATTTCTCCCACCGCGGCGGCCGCGAAGGCACAGGTCAGGACCACACCCGCGATCAGGGTGGTGAGGATACAGATCACCAGCCGCACCGAGCGCACCGCAAGTAGCAGTAATATGGTTACCAGCGTGAGTGACACGACCGCAGCCACTTGTGTGCCTTCGGCAACGGTGGCGAATTCCTCGTCGGCCAATGCCACCGAGCCGGTGAGTCGTACGCGCACACCCTGGTCCGGTGTCAGCCCCAGTTCGGCCGCTGCGGTACGTATGTAGGTGGCGGCATGCGCACCGGCGCTCAGACTGCTGTAGTCCAGTGACGGCTGCACCAGCAGGAACCGTCGTAGTTCATCAGGTTCCGGCGCACGGCCGGTGACCAGTTTGCGCCATGACAGTGGTTCCGTTTTACCGGTAAGTACGGATTGTATGCTGTTGGTTACAGCCTCCAGCGGTTCGGCCACGCGGGCTGCGGTGATATTGCCGTCGTTGACACCTTCGATGGCATCCGCGAGCACCGTGAACAGGCTACCCAGCGACATATCAGTAGCCAATGTGCCGAGAAACGGCTGCACTTCAGCGACCTGTGTGGCGAGATCGCGCAGCTCATCGACATCCAGGTACAGCAGGCCATGCGTGGTGAAAAAATCGCCCGCATCAGGCCGGCGGACACTATGGATCAATTCGGAGTTCGTCAGTAGTTTTTGTTCGAGGGCTGTCACGGCATGTTCGGCGCGAGCAGGTGTCTGGGCATCCAAGACGACGGCCAGCAGGCCATTGTTTTGTGGAAAGGCAGCGTCGAATGCCAGTTCCACTTTGCGCCACGGCAGGTCGTTGGGAAACAGCTTGTCCGTGTCGGTATACATGCCGAGGTGTCGGTATACATGCCGAGATTGGTGGCGGCAAAAATCCCGGCCAGAGCAGTCAGGATTACAGCTGTGGTGACAACCAGCACCGCCCGCTGGCAGCAGGCATGAACAATGGTAATGAGCAGTTGCCTGAGCAAAGAATCTGTTTGCTTAGTTACCGCGCAACGCGGTAGCCGCGTCAGGCGGTATATTGGTTTCGGCGGTGTCTCTGCGCCGGAACAGGCGCTTGAGATAATTCTGGCCATCGTCGACGATGGTAAATACTGACGGCACGATAAACAGGCTAATGGCGGTTGAGACGATCAGGCCGCCGATGACGGCCACCCCCATGGGCGAACGGAAACTCGGATCGCCGGCCCAACCCATGGCGACCGGTGTCATGCCCGCGCCCATGGCTATGGAGGTCATGATTATCGGCCGGGCGCGTTTCGAACAGGAATCAATCAGGGCATCAAAGCGCGACAGGCCGTGATCCCGTTGCGCCATGATGGCGTATTCCACCAACAAAATGGAATTTTTTGAAACGATGCCCATCAGCATCAGCATGCCGATCAGCGATGGTATGACCAGGCCGTAGCCACAAATCAACAGGGCGACCACGGCGCCGGCGGCGGAGGGGGGCAGGGCCGACAGAATGGTGAGCGGCTGGATGAATTCATGGAACAGCAAAACCAGCACGGCATAGATGCAAAAGACGCCGATCCCCATGGCCAGGGCGAAATTGTCGAACAACTGCTGGATCCATTTGGCATCTCCCTCGCGCAGCATGGTCACGCCTTCCGGCAGATTCTGCAATGATGGCATGGCCTCGATGGCGTCCAGGGTATCGCCGAGTGGCAGACCATTCAGATTTGCATCGATGGTAATGTTACGGGAGCGGTCGACACGCGTGATCTCGACCGGTCCCGAACCCAGTGACACCTCGGCCACGTTTATCAGTGGGACCGGGCCGCCCTTGCCGGGTACGGACAGCATGCGGATCCGTTCCAGGTCGCCACGGGCAGCGTCGTTCAAACGGACCCGTATGGGGATCTGCCGATTATCCAGATTGAACTTGGCAAGCCCGGTCTCGACATCGCCAGTGGTGGCGATACGTGTCACCAGTGCGATGGTGTCGGTGGCTACGCCGAGTTCGGCGGCCCGATCGGCCAGCGGCCGGATGATGATTTCCGGTTTCATCAACGCCGCACTACTGGTTACGGTGCCTATTCCCGGATAACCGCGTATGTCGCGTTCAACCGCTGCAGCAGCCTGCGCCAGACGTTGTGGATCGTCACCGGCGAGGGTGACATTCAGGCGATCGCCACCCCCGCCCTGGAACTGCAGGCGTACGCCCGGAACATCCCGCAAAATTCCGGTTGCCTTGCGTTCAAATTCCTGTTGGGCGCCACGCGTGCCGGATGGATTGTTCAACAGGATGGTCATTGTGGCGCGGCGTACAGAGCCACTAATCGCGGTATAGATGCTGCGGACCTCCGGCATTGGGGCGAGCCGTTTGCGGACGGTTTCGCTGACCGCCACGGTGTCATTCAGGGTCGAACCGGGGGTGAGTTCCACACTCAGCCGGGTAAAACCGTTATCGCCAGCCGGCGCGAACCCCTGACTTAAAAATGGAAAGGCAGACAGCATGGCGACCAGGATGACGGTGGCGATTGCGAGTGTGGTCCAGCGATGGCTGAGGCACCAGCGGATGCGATGCAGATACCAGGTCAGCCAGCGCGGCTCCTGGACCGGTTTATTGTGCGGTTTTAACAAATAGGCCGCCATCATCGGTGTCAACATGCGTGCGACCAGCAGCGAGAACAACACGGCAACCGTTACCGTTACGGCGAAGGGGGCGAAGAACTTGCCGGAGATGCCGCTCATGAAGGCGACCGGGATAAAAACAGCGCAGATCGTGAAAGTTGTCGCGACCACGGCGAGGCCAATCTCGATGGCGGCATCCATCGCAGCCGCGAGTGGCGACTTGCCTTGCCGCAGATGGCGCACAATGTTTTCTACCTCGACGATGGCGTCATCGACCAGGATGCCAACCACCAACGTCAGGGCCAGTAAGGTGAGAATATTCAAGGTGAAGCCCAGCATGTAAATCACCCAGAAGGTCGGGATGATAGACAGTGGCAAGGCAATGGCGGAGACGATGGTCGCGCGCCAGTCACGCAGAAACAACCATACCACCAGTACGGCGAGGATAGCTCCTTCGATCAGCATTTCCATCGATGAATCGAAGGATGTCTGGATATAATCGACCGTGGAACTGACCTCGGCGAACTGTACATTCGGATATTTTTCCGCGATTTGTTCCACGGTTTTACGGGCCTCTTTCGCGACATCCAGGGCGCTTGCGCCCCAGGATCGGACTATCTCAAAGCCGACCACCGGTTTGCCGTTTAACAGCGCCAGCTGGCGTTGTTCTGAGGCCTGATCCCGGATCTCGGCGATGGTTTCGAGGCGTATGTTACGACCATCCGGCAGCACGATGGGCAGGGCCGCCAGGTCATGGACGGATTTCAGGATGCCGGTCGTGCGCACGGTTTGTTCCAGACCACCGACGCGACCTTCACCGCCTGGATATTCGGCCTGTGTTCTGCGCAACTGGCGTGAAACGTCATTGGCGGTAGCGCCGAGCGCAGCCATGCGATCCGGGTCCAGATCCACGCGGATTTCACGCGCTACGCCACCAATTCGGCTGACGCGACCGATACCGGTTACAGCGCTCAGTTCCCGCGTGACGACCAGATCGACGAACCACGACAGTTCCGTGTCACTCATCCGGTCGGATGCCACGCTCCAGGTCACCATCGGAAATCCGGCAGTTGTTGCGCGGGAAATTATCGGTTCACTGGCGTCCTGCGGCAGGTCGGGCCGGATGCGGGTCAGGGCATCACGGACGTCATCAAGGGCCTCACTCATGTTCTGACCGAAACGGAACTCGAGGATGGTGGTCGAAGCGCCTTCATTCACGGTTGAACTGAGTTGCTCGATCCCAGCGATGGTCATCACTGCATCCTCGACCTTGCGCGTCACTTCCGATTCAAGCTGGGTTGGCGCTACGCCACCATAACCGACCGTAACGATAACCGCCGGAAATTCGATGTCCGGGCGGTCCTGCACGCCGAGTTTTGGAAAACTAATCAGGCCGGCGATGGTCAGCGCCGTGAAAATAACGATGACCGGAACCGGGTTGCGTATGGACCAGGTGACGAAATTCATGGTTAATCCGCGGCAGCGACCCCTACGATATCGCCGTCCTTGAGAAAGCCGGCCCCGTCTTTGACAAGCACTTCACCGGTTTCGACACCGCGAGTTATTTCAATGAAATTCGCCTGTACGATGCCGGTTTCGATACGCCGGCGCTCAACAGTCTGATCGCCGCGCAGGATAAACACATAACTGTAGCCATCCGAATTGATAACACTCTCCATGGGGGCAGTGAATGACGGGCTACGACCGATTTCAATCTCGCCGCGGGCGAACATGCCCGGGCGGATCCGGCCATCCGCGTTAATATCGACATAGACCAGACCGGTACGAGTCGCACTTACGATAGTTGGTGCAACAGTACGCACGGTACCCGTAAAGCTTGCGCCATCGGCTGTGGAGATTTGCACCGGCAGACCGGGGCGCAGCTCACTGAAGCGGGCTTCCGGTACTTCACCACGCCATTCGACACGCCCATTCCGCAACAGACGCAGCATTTCACCGCCGGCCTGGGCTAATTGACCCACATTGATGCTGCGCGAGGTGATGACACCGTCATCCGGCGCTGTGACATTGGCGAATTGTAACCGTAAACGCGAGGTGTCAAGGTCGGCCTGAGCTCCCTCCACCCGTGCCTGGGCTCCGAGTTCCTCACTCTTCAGGCTATCCAGATCCGCCTCCGATATTAAGGATCGGGCTGACAGCGTTTGACCCCGTTTCAACGCGGCCCGTGCATTCAGCAATTCCGCCTCGCGCTGTTTCAAGGTGGCCTGCCTGGTGCTGACTTCCGCTTCCAGCAGCGCCGTCGATAGCTGGACCAATTTCTGGCCTTTGCTGACCTGGTCGCCGACATCAACATACACTTCAGCCACCCGGTAGCCGCCAACTTCGGGACTAATCACAACTTCCTGCCAGGCATGTATGGACCCATTGACGGATACGGTTCGGGTTAATTCTACAGGTGTTAGTTTGTAGGTTGTGACCGTCAGTGCCGCGTTTTCGGGGGTGGCCTTGGTAGCTGGTTGCTCCTGGGCCGGACTGCTGCCGTACAGCGACACACCGGCCATGGTTGCAAGCACCAGACATACAGTGATTGTTAATAAGGTCAGTCGATTACTTAGCTTGAAGGGAAGTATTTTATACATAACAGTTTTTTGAGCGTAGACAAATTGCCAAATATAAATTAGCTGATATGATATCAGTTAACTGATGTTTGGTAAAATTTATATAACCTTATAAATGACACATATAGAGACTGCAATCCGGCTAGCTGGTTCAAATGAAGAGCATCCAGCCCATGTGACTGGATTTTTATTCAAAGCTCTGCAGCACAGCTTGCGGCATGCCATGGAAGAAGCGTTACGTAGAAATCAGGTTGATCTGTCATTCGCGCACTTTGCGACCTTGTTTGGCGTCTATTGTGAACCTGGTATAAACGGTGCGGCACTGGCCCGGCGCGGCATGGTCTCCGCCCAGACCATGAATGCGGTTTTACGCCGTCTTGAACGAGATGGCCGGATCGAGCGGCGGCCACATCCGGAAAGCCGTCGTGCCGACAGCTGGTACGTCACTGATGCAGGCGCCTCGTTGTTACAACGCGCACGGGTTGTTGGCGATTCCGTTTTTGAACACATGCTCTCGGCGCTCCAGGCAGATGAAACGGCCCGGTTACTCAACTATATGCGCCGTTGCATCAAAGCTTTGGAATCCTGCGCTGAAACTACCGGTACGGAGTGTCATTCAGCAACTCTGTAAAATTTAACTGCAATGAAATTGGTCGCTGTAAACTGACCAGGCATTTTTCCATGTCGACCATTAAATCAGAACTGTTGCAACTGGTACATCAAGTTGGTGCTGCGACGGATCTGCCGCCGGTCAGCCAGATTTATATTCCGGAACCGAATCCTGCCCAATCCCATACCGAGTTCGGCGTCATCATGCTCGCCGATGGCAGCGCCGGTCTGTATTACGCCTGGTTAGGGGAGTCGCAGCAAGGCATGAAGATGAAATTTCATGAACATAATTTCATCGGCAAATCTCCTTTGAAGCTTGCTAACTTATATAAAAGCCTCGATGCAGCGGATTGTTCCATCGGGTTGGCCGCCATCAATGCCATCACTCAACATATTTTTCACCTTACCGGTTTTAAGTTGAAAGCGGCGGGTAACAGCATGGGCGCTCTGGAGTTCATGCCGGATGACCACATCGGCATGGTCGGTTATTTTCCTTCCCTGGTCACTAAATTACGGCAGCGCGAAATTCGGCTTACCGTAATTGAAAAAAAATCCAAATTCCTTGAGTCAGGTAATCTGGTCAACGTCACAACCGAGCCGGCACGACTAGGGTCCTGCAATAAAGTGATCGTCACCGCAGCAACACTGCTGAATGAAACGATTGATGCCATACTCGACCATGCATCTGGCGCCGAACAAATCGTCGTGATCGGGCCAACCGCTGGGTTTTTTCCTGACCCACTTTTTTCCAGACGGGTTACAGCCATAGGTGGCAGTGAAATAATTTTACCTGAGGTCTTGATCGATCGGCTCAAGCATGATGAAGGCATGGGGGGCTCGGCCAGTAAATATCTGATTAAAAAAGATAAATACCCGGGCGCGGTAAAATTATTAAACAATTTTGAGGGACTGATTCGTCATCGTTAGTAAGAAATAATTATTTTCCGACAGGTAAAATTTATTGAGATAATCCGGGAAAGTTTATAAATTACAGTGATGGAAGCAACCATCGCCAAATGCAGGGATCCTGTGATTGGATCGGGTAGACGGACAGGGTTGAGTTCTGTATGCTCATGACGTATCCTTAGCGGGCTTGGAAATCACGAAATATCCAGCGCAGGGTAGTCCAGACATTAAAAAATAATATTTTTTTCCTGAAGCCGGATTCTACTGCTATACACGGTTTGTCTGGCATTCTTTAAGTTGATTGATAGCGAGGCGACTCAATTTATGAATTTAATACACAAGAAATGCTTCCAGTGCTTGGCAACTTTAGTACTGGCCTTGATTGCAATCGGGATGTTGCCGGATGTCGAAGCGCAAGCCCTGCGCACAGTTACAGCGGAACAGAAGGCGGCTGATGAAGCAGCTCAGGCCTCCCAGAACCAAATCAATCAACTGCTGGACAAAAAGCAGGACCTGGCCAATAAGTATGCCCAGATCATGGCGGAGACCGATAGCCTGGTTAAATACAATGAACACTTGAGTGGTCAGGTCAAGGCACAACAAGCAGAGATGTCCAGTATCGAGAAGCAGTTACTCGAGATTGAAACCACCAACCGTGAAGTCCAGCCCTTGATGCAGAGAATGGTGGACACCCTTGCTGAGTTTATCGCCCTTGACTTGCCGTTTTTACTGGAAGAACGTACTAAACGTGTCGCTGACATCAAGGATTTAATGCTGCGGTCAGATGTGTCGATCTCCGAGAAATACCGCAGGATTATGGAAGCCTATCAGATCGAACTTGAATTCGGCCGCACCTTCGATTCTTATCAGGGCAAGGTTGGGGAAGGCGATGGCGCCAAGACAGTGGAATTTGTCAGGCTTGGACGTGTGTCCCTGATGTACCAGACCCTGGATGGGCAGGAGACTGGCTATTGGGATGCGGCAAAAAAGTCCTGGGTGCAGGACAATAACTATGCAGATGCGGTCAAGGATGCCTTGCGCGTCGCCAAGAAGGAAGGTGCTCCCGATCTTGTGACCGTACCGGTCCCAGCGCCTCAGGATGTGAAGTTATGATAAAGGTCCGCAATTTAGTTATCTCACTGGCAGCACTGGCCACGCCAGTATTAGTCGCTTACGCGCAGGGGGCTAATACCCTGGATGACCTGTTGCAGGAAACCAGGACCGCCAGAGATGCCGAAAACCAATTAGCACAGACACGTATCTCTCAATTCAATTCCGCCTCGGAGACTGACAAGGAGCGTTTGCTGCAGGAAGCAACGGCCCAGCGCGAAGAACGCGCGACCGCTGCCAAAGGTTTGTCCGACGCATACTCCGCGAACGAGATCCGGGTCAATGAACTGAATTCCCAGTTACGGCAGAAGGCCAGTGATCTGGGTATAGGTGAACTGTTCGGTCTAGCCCGACAGGTAGCCTCGGATGTCGCCATAGTATTGCAACAATCTCTAATCACGGCGCAAGTTCGACCGGTTGCCGGGGAAGAGAGCCGCGACAGTTTTCTACGGCTATTTGCCGAAAGCAAAACGGTGCCCACGCTAACGGAATTGGAGAGATTATGGTTGGAAGTCCAGCGTGAAATGACGGAAAGCGCCCGGGTGGCACGCTTTAATGCCGATATCATACAACCCAATGGTAGCAGGATAAATGCCCCAACGGTCCGGATTGGACCGTTTACGGCGATTTCGGATAACAAATATCTGGGCTACATGCCCGCGTTGCAGGCCCTGAACGTATTGGTGCGTCAGCCATCCGGCGAAGTGGCCGATTCAGCCGAACGGCTGCTGGATACCGCCTCCGGTTATGTGCCGACAGTGGTAGACTCGTCCCGTGGCGTGCTGCTCGCCATGTATGTAGAGCGGCCCAATCTGATCGAACGGATCAATGCCGGTGATGTGACCGTAGCCTATACCATCCTTGTTGTAGGTGCAGCCGGCGTCCTGGCATTTATTTTTCAATTGTTCTATCTGATTTTTGTGCGGTTGAGTCTCGGCAAGCAACTGCGTAACCTCAATGCACCGACTCGTGATAACCCTCTCGGCCGCGTTTTGCTGGCGTTCAAGGGCGATCCCAAACGGATCGAAGAAGACGCTGATGTGGCTGAATTGCGAATTTCTGAAGCGGTCTTGCATGAAGTGCCGAAACTCGAGCGATTTCAGGCCTTGTTGCGCCTGACCGTCGCCGCCGGACCATTGTTGGGTCTGATCGGTACTGTCGTTGGCATGATCATGACCTTCCAGAGTATCACCGAGACCGGTTCCAGCGATCCGAAACTGATGGCGGCGGGTATCGGCACGGCCATGATTGCCACTGTGCTGGGTCTCGGCATCGCCATACCGCTGTTATTCGCGAACGCATTACTCGTTTCGCTCTCACGTGGCATGGTTCAGATCCTCGATGAAAGGAGCGCCGGCTTGCTGGCTGAGAGTATCGAGAAGCGTCGTCGTGCTTGATTCCATAGGTCTTTATAATGCCGTCGCAGGATTGGTCCACGATGGCGGTCCGTTCGTGGTATGGATATTCGCCAGCGGAGTTATCTTGTGGGCGCTGGTGTTCGAACGTATCTGGTTTTTCTGGCGCATACTGCCCAAGCTGGCGAATGAAGAACACGCAAAATGGAAAGCCCGTAAAGACCATACTTCCTGGTGCGCTCGTCAGATACGGCGTGCCATGATATCCCGTCTGAATGTCGCCATGACCGCTGGTTTCCCCTTGCTGCAAGTGTTGGTGCCATTATCACCGCTATTAGGACTCATCGGTACCGTCAGTGGTATGCTGGAGGTTTTCGACTCTATGGCCTTGCGCGGTTCCGCCGATGCGCGGACCATGGCCAGTGGCGTTTCCCATGCTATGATCTGTACGATGACCGGTCTGGCCGTGAGCATCTCCGGTCTGTATCCGGTGCATTATTTCAGAACGCGGTCGCGCCTGGAGACAGAACTCCTGGCGGATCGCTTTACTTATTGAGAATTTTTCATGCGACTGCGCCGTCATATACAGGAACAACATGAATCCTCCCACGGAATCGACCTCGCGCCGATGTTGGACTTCGTCTTGAATCTCCTGATTTTCTTTATTATTACCGCTATTTTCGTCAAGGAATCGGGT
>JACVQI010000258.1 GCA_015661095.1 Gammaproteobacteria bacterium | reverse complement strand
AAAAGGAACATGGCGGTACTCTCAGTCTGGAAGCCGGCCAAAGCGGTAAATGACGGGAATCTACCTTCGTATTCCGGTATTGATGGTGTGATGATCAAGGCGGAAAGAGCGGCAAGATCTCTACCTCATCGCAGTGATTTTCAGGGTTGGCTGGAAATCCCCGGTCGTCATGAATTCCGGTTGGCTACAGCGGCCATCAGAGACCTGGCGAATGAACTGGGTATGCGGCCCGGTAAGAAAATCATAACCGACGATTTGGAGCAGACTTCGAGCGAATTCTGCAAGGGATTTCTTGGCGGTATTTTTGATGCTGATGGTTCCGTGCAAGGAACCCAGGAGAAAGGTGTAAGCATCAGACTATCGCAATCGAACCTGGATACTCTGTTGTCGATACAAAGAATTCTGTTAAGACTTGGTATTTTTTCGAGGATCTATCGAAATCGAAGAGGACCACAGGGTAAATTACTTCCCGATGGCAAAGGCGGGCAAAAGCAATATCAGACCAAAGCGCAACATGAATTAACGATTACCGGTGAAAACATTATCCGCTTTAAGCAGTTGATCGGTTTCGCCGATACAGATAAACAAGCGCGTTTAGAACGATTGCTGTCGAACTATCAACGGGCATTAAACAAAGAACGGTTTGTGGCCAGAGTCGAGTCGATTACCAGGGACGGTGTCGAGGCGGTTTATGATGTACAAATCCCAGGTATTAATGCCTTTGATGCCAACGGACTGCACGCCCATAATTGCGGTGAACAGGTTCTGCCGCCCTATGGCGCCTGTTTGCTGGGCTCCATCAATCTGACTCAGTTCGTGCTGAATCCATTCACTGAAAAAGCCGGATTTGACTGGACCACCTTCCGCGAGGTCACCCGCGTCTTCACCCGCATGCTGGATAATGTGGTCGAGATCAACGGCCTGCCCATCCCCCAGCAGGATGCGGAAATCCGCCGCAAGCGCCGGCATGGTCTGGGTTTCATGGGCCTGGGATCGGCACTGACCATGATGTGTATGAAATACGGCGACAAGAATTCCCTTAACTTCACGGAGCAGGTGACCAGGGAACTGGCGCTGGTCGGCTGGCAGGAGGCACTGGTGCTGGCCAGGGAAAAGGGTCCCGCGCCGATCATGGAAGAGGATTTCACCATTAGCGCCGACACGCTGCGGAAACGACCGCAATTGGCCGCGGACGGTTACCAGGCAGGCGATGTCGTCAAAGGCAAGCTCCTGTTCAGCCGCTACAGCCGCTATATGGAAAAGATCGCCGAAATCGAACCGGAGCTGGTCGAAGCCCTCGCCGAAACCGGCGCCAGGTTCACCCATCACAGTTCCATCGCGCCTACCGGCACGATTTCGCTGTCATTGGCCAATAATGCCAGTAATGGCATTGAGCCCAGTTTCGCCCATCGCTATTCACGCAACGTCATCCGCGAGAATAAAAAGAGCAAGGAGAAGGTGGATGTCTGGTCCTTTGAGATGTTGGCCTACCGGGTCCTGGTCAACCCGAACGCCAATCCGGATTCGGACAAGCCGGAGGAAAAGTTACCTGATTATTTTACCGCTGCTGATGACGTTACTCCGCGACAGCATATCGATATCCAGGCCGCGGCGCAGAAATGGATCGATTCCTCCATTTCCAAAACCGCCAATGTCCCGACCGATTTTCCTTATGCCGATTTCAAGGATATCTATGCCTATGCCTACTTGCAGGGATTGAAGGGCTGTACGACTTTCCGGTTTAACCCGGAAGTATTTCAGGGAGTGCTGGTCAAGGACAAGGATCTGGAAAATACCATTTACCGCTTTACCCTTGAGGATGGCCAGGTGGTTGAACTCAAGGGCCAGGAAGAAATCGAATATGATGGTGAGACACATACTGCCGCGAATCTGTACGATGCCCTGAAAGAAGGTTATTACGGCAAATATTGAGATGAGAGAATAACAATGGCGAAAAAGATCGACAAAAAAATCGTGGATTATTCCGTCAGCAAGGCAGCCCAGGCCGCTGACAACACAGCGGAAGGTACGCCTGGGGAAGGTACTAATGTCGTCCATATGCATGAACGGCTCAAACGGCCGGAGATGCTGCTGGGATCCACGTATAAAATCAGCACGCCGCTGTCCGAGCATGCCTTATACGTCACCATCAACGATATCATCCTCAATCCCCTCACTGAACACGAGCTGCGGCGGCCGTTCGAGATGTTCATCAACTCCAAGAACATGGATCACTTTCAATGGATAGTCGCCCTGACCCGCATTGCTTCAGCCGTGTTCCGCAAGGGCGGCGACGTCACCTTCCTGGTCGAGGAATTACGCTCCGTATTCGATCCCCGGGGCGGCTATTTCAAGAAGGGCGGGAAATTCATGCCATCGCTGGTAGCCGAGATCGGCGATGTCCTGGAAAGCCATCTGCGCATGATCGGGTTATTGAAGGATGACGGGCCGGACGAACGCCAGCGCAAGTTGCTGGAGGAGAAACGGGCGGAATATGAAAAGACCGTCAACGCCATGGAGAAATCCGCGCCGGATGCCTTCCCTGACGGAGCCATACTGTGCAAGAAATGCAATACCAAGGCCATGATCCAGCTGGACAACTGCCTGACCTGTCTCAATTGCGGTGAATCGAAGTGCGGTTAAGATTAAGAACAGTTAAAAGTTCAAAGTTAAAAGTGCAAAGCACTACAACTTATTTCAAAATTAAAAATACCACACATCACTAAATATTTCGTCATGCCGGGTTTGACCCCGTAACAAGTACGGGGCAGGCTCAGGGATCCAGTAAACAATGGTTTTTACTGGACTACATACACCATCTCTGGCATGTGCCCTGTGGGCCAGCCTGCGGATGTTTACAAATCCGTCGAGATTCTTTAAGGTTTTACGATGCTGGCGTCTTCAACAATCACAGCGTACTTATAGCCGTAACCGAAATCCTTCTCCAGAGCCAGCTTGCCTTCAATGATGACGATCTCATCCAGGGCGGCGGT
>JACVQI010000257.1 GCA_015661095.1 Gammaproteobacteria bacterium | reverse complement strand
GCATCGTGATGATGCTGCGTGGCGGCACCCAGGTTTCACCCCAGGACTGGTACAGAATGAGTTTGCCGCCGTGGTCCTTAAAGGCATTCAGGTCGGGATCATAAGCATCGACGGCTGCGCCGACCCTGACTGCGGCCAGGCGGGTATGCAGTTCCACGTCAAAGGTACGGAACTCCCAATCCGGATTTTCAAAGACCAGGTATTTGAAAAAACCATTATTGATTTCCAGCGGTTCCGGGCCGGCCGCCATCTCGCCCCAGCGCAGTTCGCTGCCCGGTTCGAAGCCGGAATAAATCTGTGTGCCGTCGGCGAATTTAGCGCCGGCATAGATGTGACGGGCCGTATCGACCTGGGCCGCTGTCAGGCAGGAGGCTGCATCGGCGCCCTGACACTGAATGGTTTGCGGATCGAAGGCGCAGCGGGTCGGGTCTTCGATGACATCATCCTTGACTCCGTCTTTGGCATCGCACGCATCCAGCGCCGCCCGGTGCAGGGACGGATATTTCGCCGGCGGGATATAGCCTGGGGCCTCGACGCCGTCTTTCAGGGCAATCCAGGCGATATACTCCGAACCGGATTGCAGACGAGTGACGTAATAGGCCGGATCGCCGGCGATGACGCCATCATAATCCTCAGGATAGCGTTGCACCTCATTCAGACCCTGATTGCCGCCGTTGTGGCAGCTGTGCCAGTAGGAATAATTTGGAGTTACGCCGTAGTAAGCTTCGATGATGCGTTTGGCGTTCACGGTCATCTCATGCACCGCACGGTGACCCCAGTCGATGATCCGTTGCGGCTGGCCCATGGCCCAACTGTGACCGGAAGCGACGTGGCCGGTATCGGTGGAAGCGGTGGCATAGCCGCGCTCGAGATTACTGGTGAGGCCGCCGTAACTGATCGCCCCTTCAAAGGCCGGATTACCTACCGCCAGAAACCGTTTATTCCAGGTCGCTGGCTCCGGCAGCCATACTTCAAAACCAATGCGGGAATCTTTGACCGGTTCCACGTATCCCACCGCCCGGCAGAACGGGACAGTCACTTTCAAATCCGGGCGGGTTCCGAACGGCCCGGTGGTCCGGGGCGGGAAATAAGCCGGTGGCGTGGTAATGGCCGTGGCCAGGGTGATGGTTACATTTGGGTATTTGAGGGATTGCAGATCCGCGCAGTCCTGTTGGGCGGTTGCCAGGATCGGAACCAGCGTGAACAGTAATGACCCTATTACCAATGACGGATAGCGCATGGACTGCTTCCTCCCCTGATGTGAAGAGTTCAGATTGTTATTAAGATTATGCCGGGCACCGTTAATGCTACCAGATAACCGGCGCCGGGTAGATCACTGCTACGCAACTGCGGCTCAGCCTAACTTCTCGTACCAGATGCAGACGATCAAGGTCTGGCGTTCGCCCTGGGTGGAGTCGGCGACGTCGGTCGCGGAGATATCCGTATCCACCACCTCGATCGGCCCGGGATGGTTTTCCAGCCAGTGATTGATTTCCTGTTCCAGCTTGTGGATACCATCTGAACCGAAGGCCTGGAAAATTTTGACATTCATGGCGCGTACCTCCTAAGTCGGGATATTGGCTCAACAGCTGATGTGCAGGATTGCCCTTACTTTACCTTTTCTTTTAGCTGATATCAGTTTGCAAGCGGTATCGGTGGGCACTGCCGTGACTTCGATGCCGCGTTCCCTGGCTGCTTCATAAACCTCGTTCATGATCGGCAACTGGCCATTAGCGCCAGTACCGATAATCAGGTGTTTCCCGCCCCAGGGGATGGTTTCATCAATGGAAAGCGGGGTATGGCCATACCAGTCACGATAGACCTTGGAGGGTTTCTTCTTGCGTTTCTGGACCTTGCCCTTGTCTATGATCACGTCGTAATCGTAGGGATTGCCGTCGATTTCGATGGCACCAAAGCCAATGAATTTAGCCTGCATGTACAACTCCTGTACCAAACGCTTACTTGAATTTTAGGTACGGGAGGGCGGGAAGAATATGATTTTTGTCAGTGTAGTCTGAAATTTCAGGTTGTAGTTAAGTCGATAGTGCAATCTTCCATGAAAATGTTTAACCCCTCTCCCCCACATGAGCAGTGGAGAGAGGGGATCTGTTATTCAGCATCTTTACCGGATAACAGCTTAGAACAAGCCGCTGATATTGCCCTGTGCATCCACGTCGATATGTTCGGCAGCCGGGACTTTCGGCAACCCGGGCATGGTCATCATATTGCCGGCGATGGCGACGATAAAGCCGGCGCCATTGGCGACGCGGACCTCGCTGATCTCAACCGAATGACCGGTTGGCGCGCCGATGATGGTCGGGTCCGCCGTGAACGACATTTGCGTCTTGGCGATGCAGACCGGGAAACTGCCGTAATCCTTGTTCAAGGCCTCGATTTGCTGTCTGATTCTGGTATTGGCGGTGATTTCCTTGGCCCCGTAGATCTTTTTCGCTATGGCTTCAATCTTATTCCATAAGCTGTCCTGGTCGTCGTAAACATAGCGATGTTTGCCGGGGTTGCCATCGACGACTTTTAGCACTTCCCTGGCCAGGTCTTCGGCGCCGGCGCCACCATCAGCCCAGTGTTTGGAGACAATGGCTTTGGCGCCCCTGGCGGCGACCCGTTCCTGCACCAGTTTAATCTCGGCATCCGTATCTTTCGTAAAATGGTTAATACAGATAATACAGGGCAGGCCAAAATGCTGCTGGATGTTGTCCAGGTGCCGTTCCAGATTAGCCATGCCTTTGGCCAGCGCCTCCAGATTTTCGCTGGTAAGTTTATCCTTGGCGACTCCGCCGTGATATTTCAGGGCCCGCATGGTCGCGACCAGGACCACCGCCGATGGTTTCAGCCCGGCCATCCGGCATTTGATGTCGATAAATTTTTCCGCGCCCAAGTCAGCACCGAAACCGGCTTCGGTGACGACGTAGTCTGCCAGTTTCAGGGCGGTTTTGGTCGCCGTCACGCTGTTGCAACCATGGGCGATATTGGCAAAGGGGCCGCCATGCACGAAGGCCAGGTTGTTTTC
>JACVQI010000256.1 GCA_015661095.1 Gammaproteobacteria bacterium | reverse complement strand
AACATAGCTGCGCCCGTCGCGGATCACGACGCTGACAGCCGGAACCAACAGCGCATCAGTGGCCGGTAACTGGATCGTACCTTCGACATACATCCCCGCGCGCGATGAACTGCCGGGTTTGATATCAGCATAAATAATCGCCATTCGGCTCTCGCTGCGCAATGCCGGCGCGACCTTCCGAATAACCGCTGCGGCTTCGCTGCCATCCGGGAGACGCAGCGTGATGGTTTGCCCGGACACAATGCGCACCACTTGTGGAGCCGTCAATTCGCCGCGCCACTCCAGTCGGCCCTGCCGGATCATCCGGAACAACGCCTGCCCCAGCGATGGCACCTCGCCCAGCGTCGCCATACGTTCCGTGATAAGTCCGGCATCCGGGGCCTTGATTTCGGTGCGTTCAAGTTGCAGGCGCCTGGCCCTGAGTCTGGCCTGTGCTGAATTCAACTCAGCCCGGGCCATATCAGCCTGGGTTTGATATTTCAGGATATCCTGGGCACTGAGCGCGGCTTTCTTTTCCAGCTCCCGGGCCCGAACCGCGTCGGCATTGGCTTGTGCCAGACTGGCCTCGGCTCGCGCAACAGCGGCCTCGAGTTCCGCGATTTCGATCAGCAATACCGACTGATCCATACGTGCCAGCAGTTGCCCTGCAGTAACGGCATCGCCGACCTCGACCAGTACTTCTTCGATGCGCTGTCCGGCGACCTGGGCACTGACGATCGCTTCCTGCCAGGGTTCAATCACGCCGTTGGCGGTCAGCAGTTGCGGCCAGCTCCGCGACTCCGCGACTGCTACATTTACCGTCAGCGCAGGTGCGGGCTGCGCTGATTCACCATCCGCGGCCGGACTGTCCGCGCTCGCGAACCAGCACAATGCGATAGCCGTTGTTATTAATATTCGCAACTGTTTACTGCTTGTTACCATCTTTATTCCTCAATTGATTTCGTATGCCGTTTATTCGTTGTTTTCATTTCCGCCTTACCAGGCCGCTCGCCAGCGGCGACCAGTTGCTGAAAGGCAGTGCGCATGATGGCGACGGTTCTTGTCAGGGAGGACTCACTGCTGGCCGCGAGATCCAGCTGCAATGCCCCGACCAGCGTGGCCTGATAGGTCTCGACTGCGCGCTGTGACGGATACAAGCCGAGTTCATTCATCACTCGTTGTGTGTGGCCACGCATATCGGCATGGAACTGTTCCAGCCAGGGTTTCAGGCTGGGATCTTCCTCGGAAGCCACCACCAGCGCCGCCATCATGCGCGGCATGCGCCGATCCATGAGTTGTTCCTCCAGTACCTGTAATAACTGCTCCGGCGACTTGGTGGGGTGCCCCGGCCGACCTTCCAGCGCTTTCAACACCGAGGCCACGCCGCTGATCACAGCCTGCTGTAACAGCGCGTTGCGGGTCGGGAAATAATAGGTCAGATGACTCTGGCGGACACCGGCCAGGGCGCTGACACTCGCCTGGGTCAACGCGTTGATACCGCGTTCGTGCAGCAGTTGCACGGCAGCATCGACGATGCGTTCTCGAACACCCAGGGCGGTATCAGTCGTGGCGGGATCTGTCATTTGGTTATTTTACCAAGAAATCTGACATTTTGGTATTCTAACCAAAGATGTAAATTAATCAGGGCTGACTGCCGCAAGCACAGGCTACGGCCTCATGATCGGCTGCATTAAACACAGCAGCTCAAAAAAACAGAGGCAGCCATGCAAGCATGGCCGCCTCCTCCCTCCCCCACATACTGTTATCAGTGTACCTTCATGGACAGAGTATCCTCCCGCAACAACTGCCAGCCGGCCCGGTCTATCCCCTGATTTAATATATTACTGAACATATACAACAAAGGATTGTTCAAGTGCAAGGTCACACCCTGTCCCTGCTCCGGTGAAATCTCCAGATGTAAAATCCCGTCTGGTGTTTCACCGGCATTAATCTTGAACGCCAGAAAACCGGTTTTGCCCAGCGGAAAATTACTGCTGTCACCGGCATATTTCTGTTCCATCGCGCCAGCCTTGAACAACTTTCGGGTTTCCTCACTCGCCGCAACGGTCGGGACACCCCCGGATTTCTCCATCTGTTTATTCAATACATTAAATAATAACCCGGTATAACGCCGCGTCAACCAGACCCGGAATTCATCACCATGCAAGGTACTGATCCGCAACAGCAACCGATCTTCCTTCGGGACATAAGTGACATTCATCTGATGCAGCTTGTCAGTCATACCGGTCATTTTACATAATAAACCTGCGATTACCTCATTACTCATTTATAGTACATGCCAGAATATTTAAACCAACCTCAGGCTACAATTACATATCGTGATTAATTTACATTATTCATCCCCCTCTCCCTCCGGGACAAATTCGCCTGGAGCGAATTTGGTCGAACGGAGTTCGCCCGCAGGGGAACGAACATGGAAGTTCGTTCACAAAGGGCCGGGGTGAGGGAATATTTATGCAAGATTCTTTCTGTACATCACACTAAGCTGTTGCATAAATGTTAAATGCTCTCATTCACAATCAGAAACGGAGTATCCATTGAAAATCCATTATCTCCAACATGTACCTTTCGAAGACCTGGGCAGTATCGCTGACTGGATCCAAAGTAAAGGCCATGCGTTGACCTGTACCAGGTTGTATGAGGGCGAGATCCTGCCGGATCCTGGCGAGTTCGATTGGCTGATCATCATGGGCGGCCCCATGAACGTGGACGAAACCGATCGCTACCCCTGGTTAACGGGTGAAAAAGCCTGGATTAGATCGGCCATCGATCACCGGTTGCCGGTAATGGGGATCTGTCTGGGCGCGCAATTGATCGCCAGCGCTTTGGGCGCGAGGGTGATGAAGAATCCGCACAAGGAAATCGGCTGGTTTCCCATCACCAGATCCGATGAACTGGCAAATAGTTCGCTGGTCCGGATCCTGCCGGAGGAAATCGAGGTCTTTCACTGGCACGGTGATACTTTCGAACTGCCGGCCGGTGCGATCAGGATAGCCGCCAGCGAGGCGTGCCGGAACCAGGGCTTTGTCTATCGGGG
>JACVQI010000255.1 GCA_015661095.1 Gammaproteobacteria bacterium | reverse complement strand
TTCTGCTTATCAAGCTGCTTTGAGGGATTCAGTGAGACAGGCTGTTATTACATCTAAAAACTAGCACGCAATTGCTGGTTCGTCCAGAAAAATTTTATATTAAGGCGAATATTTAACTCTGCTTTAGCAACATATCAGAATTGATTGTCAAAACACTGTCGATAAAGGCGGAAAGTTGGGATTTTGACATGGCGCCGACTTTAGTGCCGACGACTTCACCATTTTTGAAGATCATTAATGTGGGTATGCCCCGCACGGCATATTTCTGCGGGGTTTCCTGGTTTTCATCAATATTTATTTTGGCGACCGTAAGTTTTCCCTTGTATTCATCCGCCAGTTCATCCAGTAGTGGCGCTATCATCTTGCAGGGACCACACCATACGGCCCAGTAGTCGACGATGACCGGTTTGTCAGAACTTAATACTTCATCTTCAAATGATGAGTCTGTAACATGGATAATACTTTCACTCATTGTTGTTTATTCGCTCTGGTTAATAGTGGAGAACTCTATTTTCGATGGAGTAACATCGTATTGCAAGTGGGATAGGTCAAATTATAAAACATGAAACAATCTGAAACACTACAAATTAAATTTTCCGATTTGCCCCTTCAGGAGAAGCTGCATAAGGCATTGGATTTAATTAAATTTACACACTGTACTCCCATCCAGGCGGAATCCTTGCCACTGATGTTGGCCGGTAAGGATGTGGCCGGTCAGGCGCAAACAGGTACGGGTAAAACCGCGGCTTATTTGCTGACCATCCTGCAACATTTATTGCAACATCCCGGCCATGACGATCCGCAAAAGGCGCCTTTACGCGCGTTGATTATTTCTCCGACCAGGGAGCTGGCCATACAAATACATAATGACGCCTGTCTGTTAAATAAATACACGGATTTCCGGATCGGCCTGGTATATGGCGGCATTGACTATGATAAGCAAAGGAAAATGCTGCAGGATGGTATTGATATCCTGATTGGTACTCCGGGCAGGTTAATCGATTATTACAAACAGAAAATTTTCTCTTTGGCGAAGTTACAAATCGTTGTCCTGGATGAAGCGGACAGGATGTTTGATCTGGGGTTTATCCGCGATGTCAGATATATGTTCAGGCGCATGCCGAAACCTGATGAGCGCCAAAGCATGCTGTTTTCAGCAACCCTCAGTTGGCGGGTTACCGAACTGGCTTATGAACACATGAATAATCCGGTTTTAATCAGAATTAATCCCGAACAGATAACCGCGCAAAATATCACCCAAATTGGTTATCACGTCTCCAGCGACGAGAAGATCTCCCTGCTCATCGGCTTGCTGCGACGCATTGATCCCAAGCGGACCATTGTTTTCGTCAATACCAAGCGGACTGCCGAGCAGATATGGGGCTACCTGGAAGGTAATGGTTACCATTCAGCGATATTGTCCAGCGATGTGCCACAACAAAAAAGACAAAAATTGTTCCAGGAGTTCTCTTCGGGGAACCTCCCCATCCTTGTTGCTACTGATCTGGCCTCGCGTGGGCTGCACATCCCTGATATCAGTCATGTGTTCAATTACGATATGCCGCAAAATCCGGAGGATTACGTGCACCGTATCGGGCGGACCGCCAGAGCGGGTGCCAGCGGTGACGCAGTCAGCCTGATTTGTGAGGAATATGTCTATTCACTGCACGAGATTGAGGAATTCATAGGACACAAGATCCCCACGGAACAGGTTGTGCCGGATATGCTGGTGCTGCCGTCGGACCCGGTGCCGATGCAGAATAAACGACCAGCCCCGGGCTGGAAAAACAATTCGAAGCGACGGAGCCCTGGCCGGAAAAATCCGAACAAAGGAAGGCGATAAAATCGAAATTCAAGCGCGATACGGGCAAATTTTCTATACTAATGGCCCTCTTAACTAAAAGATTTATTGCAGAAATTTGATGGCTAGCAGATTTAAAGTCAGGTTAAAACTCGCTACGTTGGCACTGCTGTTGACGCTGTCCGCCTGCGGGCAAAAGGGTGATCTGTACCGGACTGATACCAGGCAACAATCGGTTGCAACAGCAGCCATTGTTGCTGTCTGAGTATGCAACATTTTAGTTATCAAAACGGCCAGCTCTGCGCCGATCAGCTGCCATTAATCGAAGTGGCACAGAGATTTGGCACTCCCTGTTATGTTTATTCGCGCGCTGCCATCGAAGAGCAGTGGCTGGCCTACGACCGGGCCTTCGCGAAACGTTCACATCTGATCTGTTATGCGGTCAAGGCGAATAGCAATATCGCCGTACTTAATCTGCTTGCTAATCTCGGTTCCGGTTTTGATATCGTTTCCATTGGCGAGCTCGAACGGGTGTTGCGTGCCGGCGGCAATCCCGACAAGGTTATCTTCTCCGGGGTCGGCAAACAGCGCCAGGAAATGGCCCGAGCCCTGGCGGCGGGGATAAAATGTTTTAATGTTGAATCGTCATCCGAATTAATGCGTTTGAATGATGTCGCCGCGCAGTCTGGTCAGATTGCGCCCATATCGTTACGCATAAACCCTGATATTGATGCTGATACGCATCCTTATATCGCCACCGGTCTGAACAGCAATAAGTTTGGCATACAGATGCAGGATGCCATTTCTGTCTATGCACAAGCGCAATCTTTACCTCATATTAAAGTGGCGGGTATCGCTTGCCATATCGGCTCGCAAATTACCGGCAAAACACCACATGTCGATGCGTTGAAGAGACTTTTAGTCGTGGTCGAAAATTTGGAAAATTCTGGATTCGATCTTGAGTATATAGATATCGGCGGCGGCCTCGGGATCAGATATCGCGATGAAGAACCGCTGTTGGCACCACAATTGGTCAGCATGTTGTGTGAAACCATAACCGACACCAGCATGCAAATCATTATCGAGCCAGGTCGGTCCATAGTCGGAAATGCCGGTGTTTTATTAACACGGGTTGAATACCTCAAGGAAAATGCTGATAAAAACTTTGCCATACTGGATGCGGGCATGAATGATTTGCTGCGGCCGGCGCTTTATGATGCCTGGCAGAATATCCTGCCCGTC
>JACVQI010000003.1 GCA_015661095.1 Gammaproteobacteria bacterium | reverse complement strand
TTCAATTCCGGCACCCTGCGTCCGCAATTGTCCAGTTGTTATCTCACTACCATCCCGGACGACCTGGACGGCATTTTCAGCGCCATCCGGGATGATGCCCTGCTGTCGAAATACGCCGGAGGACTGGGTAATGACTGGACCCGGGTACCCCTTTCTCAAGGTAGCCAACGACACGGCCGTGGCCGTGAACCAGGGCGGTAAACGTAAGGGCGCAATGTGCGCCTACCTCGAAACCTGGCATCTCGATATCGAGGAATTTCTGGAGCTAAGAAAGAATACCGGCGATGACCGGCGCCGCACCCATGATATGAATACGGCCAGCTGGGTGCCGGACCTGTTTTTGAAACGGGTCAGCGAAGAGGGGAACTGGACCCTGTTCTCGCCTGATGAAACCAGTGATCTGCATGATCTGACCGGTAAAGCCTTTGCTACGCGCTACGCGGAATGCGAGGATCTGGCCAGCCGAGGAGTGATCAGGAATTTTAAAACCCTCAAGGCCGGCGATCTGTGGCGCAAGATGCTGTCCATGCTGTATGAGACGGGGCATCCATGGATTACTTTCAAGGATCCGTGCAACATCCGTTCGCCGCAACAACACGTCGGCGTCGTACATTCCTCAAACCTGTGCACCGAGATCACCCTGAATACCTCTGACACCGAAATCGCGGTATGCAATCTCGGCTCCGTCAATCTGTCCCGGCATGTCGATAGCAATGGCCTGGATCGAGCCAAGCTGGAAAAAACCATCACCACGGCCATGCGCATGCTGGACAACGTCATTGACTATAATTATTACAATGTGCCACAAGCGCGCCGCTCCAACCTGCGCCACCGACCGGTCGGCCTCGGTATCATGGGCTTCCAGGATGCGCTCTACAAGTTACGCATCCCCTATGCCTCGGATGCCGCCATCCGTTTCGCCGACCAGAGCATGGAAACCACCAGCTATTACGCCATACAGGCATCGACCCGGCTGGCCGAGGAACGCGGTGCTTACAACAGTTTTAAAGGCTCGTTATGGAGCCGCGGCATATTGCCCATTGATTCCATCAGTCTGCTGGAGCAAGAGCGTGAAGGCTACCTTGATATGGATCGCAGCCAGACCATGGATTGGGATAGTTTAAGAAAGCGGGTCCAGCAGATCGGCATGAGAAATTCCAACTGCATGGCAATAGCGCCGACGGCCACCATCTCGAATATCTGCGGTGTTGCGCAATCCATCGAACCAACGTATCAAAACCTGTTCGTCAAATCCAACCTGTCCGGCGAGTTTACTGTCGTCAACCCCTTCCTGGTGCGGGACCTGAAGGAACGCGGCCTGTGGGATGAAGTCATGGTCAACGACCTTAAATATTTCGACGGCAGTGTGCACCCGATTGACCGGATCCCGGATGATTTGAAACAGCTCTATGCTACGGCCTTCGAGATAGATCCGCGCTGGCTGGTGGAATGCGCAGCGCGACGGCAGAAATGGATTGACCAGGCACAGTCGCTCAATCTCTACATGGCGGAACCCAATGGCAAGAAACTCGACAACCTTTACAAACTGGCGTGGGTGCGCGGACTGAAGACTACTTACTATCTGCGCAGCATGGGCGCTACGCATGTCGAGAAGAGTACTCTCAGCGGTGGCCGCGAGAACAAACTGGCAGCAGTGGTGCGTAACTTTGACACGGAGATTGAACCCAAAGCCTGTGCCATCAGCGATCCAACGTGTGAAGCGTGTCAATAGGCGGTAACAGGTTAATTACGGTATGGGGGAATATTTTAGATGTTGAATTGGGATAACCCGTTGTCAAATGTAGCCGGCAAGAACTCCGATATGTCCATGTTGCGTCCCGTAATGGGACTACAGGAAACCGTCTCAATCAAACAACCATCTTCTGCGCATCATACTGACGATCATGCCACGGGCCTGGACCAGGTCGAATTCGGCGCTGCCCGGATAACGGTGGATGACAAACAGATGATTAATTGCCGGGCTGATTTGAACCAGCTGGTGCCATTTAAATACAAATGGGCCTGGCAGAAATACCTGGATGCCTGCGCCAACCACTGGATGCCGCAGGAAATAAACATGAATGCAGACGTGATCCTCTGGAAAAATCCGGACGGACTCAGCGACGACGAACGCACGATTATCAAGCGTAATCTGGGCTTTTTTGCATCGGCGGACTCACTGGTCGCGAACAATCTGGTACTGGCCATCTACCGGCATATCACCAATCCTGAATGCCGGCAATATCTGCTGCGGCAGGCGTTTGAAGAGGCATTGCATACCCATGCCTACCAGTACTGCGTAGAATCCCTGGGGCTCGATGAAGCCGAAGTGTTTAACATGTACCGCGAAGTGCCTGCGATTCACGACAAAGCCGCCTGGGCTATGCGTTTCACCGCAAGCCTCGGGGATCCAACCTTCAACACGGGTACGCCCACGGACGATCAACGCCTGCTGCGCGATCTGATTGCCTTTTATATCGTCTTTGAAGGCATCTTCTTCTACGTAGGTTTCGTCCAGATCTTGTCGATGGGCCGGCGTAACAAGATGACCTGTTGCGCGGAACAATTCCAGTACATCCTGCGGGATGAATCGATGCATATGAATTTCGGCATCGATGTCATCAATCAAATCAAGATTGAAAACCCGCATTTGTGGTCGCGCGATTTTCAGCAGGAAACCATTAAAATGATCCGGACCGCCGTGGAGCTTGAGACGCGATATGCGCACGACACCATGCCGCGCGGGGTACTCGGTTTGAACGCAAAGATGTTCGAAGACTACCTGCAGTTTATCGCTAACCGGCGCTGTGCCCAGATCGGACTGCCGGAACAATATCCCGGGGCGACAAACCCGTTCCCGTGGATGAGTGAATTGATGGATCTGAAAAAAGAGAAAAACTTTTTTGAAACCCGTGTCACCGAATATCAGACCGGGGGAACATTAAATTGGGGTTAAACAACGATTTTACCGTGACCGCCTTAGCGGGGAGCCGAGAGGAAACTCGGCTATTGCCTGGTATCTCCAGCCTCTTCCGGATACCAGGCCTTCTTATTCCAGCATGAACCGGCATTACCCGTGTTCATGCACAGGGAACCCTGAATAATGATTGCTCAGGGTTTCTTCAATAAATCAGCATATAGCGGGGTGTAAAAATTGGACCGCACAATCAAGGGTGAGATTGATCTGATCGACTGCCATCGCCTGGCAGTCGATTTCGGCCGACCGGCGGCGGAGAAAGCCATTGCCATCATTAATGTGTCACTTTGTGAAAGCAAAGACATGGTTTCAGTGGAGGAAGATGAGCAACTGCCTGCTCCACCAGGAAACCGACTGTTGTAATTCCAGCGCCAGCCGCGCCAATTCGTCGCTGGATCACCACTGTCTATAGTCACTTCTCGTTAAATAGAAGTGATCAACACATGAACTATCTCTATATTTCCTGCTTAAAATCAATCTTATTGAATAATTAAATAGTTATGCAGTAATCACTGTATAAGTATTTCCACTGAATTTCTGTGGAATTTTCAGTACAATCAATTCAGTTGTGTAAAACAGGACTCATGAGATATCGCAGTACCCAGATGGATAGATACGGATGAGTATAAAAAAGGAACCTATAGCTATTATCGGTATAGGTTGTCGATTTCCCGGTGGCGCTTCCAATCCCCGCTTGTTCTGGCGAAACCTGTGTCAGGGTATAGACGCGATCGTCGATATACCGGCCGATCGTTGGGATGTGCGTAAATTCTACGATCCTGATCCCGATAAACCGGGGAAAAGCTATGCCAAACAGGGCGGTTTTCTCAAAGAAAAAATCGAATTCTTTGATCCGCTTTTTTTCGGCATCTCGCCACGTGAAGCTGAAACCATGGACCCACAGCAACGATTGCTGCTGGAAGTGACCTGGGAAGCAATCGAAGATGCCGGGCTGCAACTGGAATCGCTGCTGGGATCAAGAACCGGTGTCTTCATAGGTGGGTTCATGCTCGATAACATGTTAATGAACATGGGGCCACTCAATCGGGAATTGGTTAACTCACACACACCAACCAGTTCCACCATGACCATCCTGTCTAACCGTTTGTCATATGTATTTGACCTGCATGGCCCTAGTGTCACCATGGATACAGCCTGCTCATCATCATTGGTTGCCACACATTACGCTTGTCAAAGTATCTGGCATGATGAATGCGATATGGCATTTTCAGGCGGGGCTAATGTTATGTTACGGCCAGAATATCCCATCGCCATGAGTAAAGGCCAGTTTCTTTCTGAACATGCGCGCTGCATGGCTTTTGACGAGAGAGCTGCTGGTTATACTCGCGGAGAAGGCGCTGGAATTGTTTTTTTAAAACCCCTCTCCAGAGCCATCGAGGATGCTGATCACATATACGCACTTATAAAAATGACCGGCGTCAATCAGGATGGCCGCACGCAAGGGATTTCAATGCCTAATGCAGACGCTCAGGAACAATTGATTCGACATGTTTATCGGCAGGCTGGTGTTGCGCCAGCAGAAATCCAGTATATCGAAGCTCATGGCACTGGAACACGAGCTGGCGATCCAAAGGAAGCGCAAGCTCTGAACAGTGTTCTTTCTGAAGGGCGTAGCAAAACAGACAAATGTATGGTTGGCTCCGTTAAAACTAATATTGGCCATCTGGAAGCCGCAGCCGGTATTGCAGGACTGATCAAAGCCAGCTTATGCCTTCATGAAAACAAGATCCCTCCCAATCTGCATTTTGAAATACCTAATCCGGATATCCCTTTTGATGCTATGTGTATAAGGATATCGACCCAGCTTACAGACTGGCCTCATCAGGATCGTACCCGTTATGCTGGTGTAAACTCATTCGGATATGGCGGGACCAATGCCCATGTGCTCATGGAGCAGGCCCCGCCGCCAGTCCCCAGCAACAGTCTGACATCTGTTATTGCCAATTGGCAAAAACCCTTTCTGGTGCCGATTTCAGCCCGCAGTGAAGTTGCGCTGCGGGAACTCGCTGGGAAATATGCTTTTTTCCTGTCCACCAATAATACTGATTCAGCCATGGTGGATTTTTTATTTACCCTCAGTCAAAGACGCACTCACCACAACCATCGGTTAGCTCTTGTAGCTAATTCGATAGAGGATATGCGCAATAAACTTGAACTTGTCAGTTCCGGGTCACCTGCGACTGAAATGGCTTCAGGTGTACAAAACAATTCTGAGACAAAACTGGTCTTTGTATATTCTGGCATGGGACCACAGTGGTGGGGCATGGCGAGAGAACTGCTGGAACGTGAGACTGTATTTCGGGCTGCAGTTGAAGAGTGTGACCAAATGTTTCAGCAAGAAGCCGGATGGTCAGTTCTGACCGCCTTATTGAAAGATGAGCAGACTTCAGAAATAGCAAAAACCGAGGTTGCACAACCAGCAAACTTTGTCATCCAGTATGCCCTGACAATATTATTAAAATCTTTTGGGATTATTCCGGATGCAGTTATCGGCCATAGCGTTGGCGAAGTCACAGCAACCTGCATCTGTGGAGCGTTAACATTGCCTGAAGCAATTAAAGTCAGTGTGCAACGCAGTCGTTTACAGGCCAAAACTGCTGGACAGGGCGCAATGCTTGCAGCCGGCCTGTCAGCAGCAGACGCGGCTCTGCTGCTAAATTCTTACAGAGGGGTGTCCATAGCTGCAGTAAATGCCCCAAACAGTCTAACCCTGTCGGGCGATAAGCAGCAGTTACAATCGATTTCGAACAAATTGACTGAACAAAACATCTTCAACAGATTTCTGGAAGTTGAAGTCGCCTACCATAGCCCGCAAATGGACGAAATCAAACATGAACTGTTATTGGAGTTAAATACCCTGCAACCAGCAATAACACGGATAAAATTGGTATCAACTGTTACCGGAGAATTCTCAAATGGCAATACTATTAACAATGAATATTGGTGGAACAATGTAAGACAACCGGTGCAGCTCCTGCACGGAGTCAAGAAATTGATAAATTCAGGTTACAGCAACTTCCTTGAGATTAGCCCACATCCCGTGTTAGCGCATTCAATCAGGGAAATCGCTGCATCATTGCAGAAACGGGCACAGGTGATACCCACGCTGAATCGCAAGACTCCTGATTACAAAAGTGTGTATATGTCTTTAGGACAGTTATATTGTCTGGGCTTTGATATAAATTGGCATAGGGTTATTCCCCCGGGCGGAAAATTTCTCGCACTACCCACTTATCCCTGGCAACAGGATTTTTACTGGCTCGAATCCAAAGCATCCCGGCAGGATCGTCTGGGCAATTCAGACCATGTAATGTTCAACCAGATGCTTGACCGCCCAGGGCACAGCTGGTCGGTTGAAATCAATTCCCAGTATTTTCCATTTCTCAACGACCATCGTGTAAACACAGAAATTGTCTTTCCAGGTTCCGCTTACGTCGAGGCCGGGCTGGCCCTCCATAAAAAGATTCATGACTGTCAACCCATAGTTCTCACAGACATTGAGTTTCATAACATATTGCTGATTGAACCTAAGAAAAATCAGATTTTATGCCTGGAGCATGACGACACAAATCAAAATTTCAATGTCTATAGTCGCCTGAATGATGACGATTCAACGTGGAAAAAACATGCATCAGGAAAATTAATCAAATCTCCTTATACTTTTAAAAAATTCAACAATCCATCTGATGTAAATTTATTGCGGGATCGCATTACGGTTAAATATCCCATTGAAGAACTTTATGCCAATTTACAAAATCGTGGCCTTGACTATGGATATTTTTTTAAAAATGCGCGTGAGTTATGGGTATCAGATTCCGAGTATCTGGTTCACATAGATTGTATCGAGAAACTTTCCGCAGATAATAATCAATATTTATTACCTCCTGTGCTATTGGATTGTGCTTTTCACACGCTACTGTCCCTGATACCGGACAACAAATCGTTTGTCCCGGTCAGTATTGCCAGAGTAGCAGTATTGAGGAGCCCGCCTCCAGAATGCTACTGCCATGGCACACTCTTAAAACGTAACAATGACACATTAATCGCGGATTTTTTGATATTTGATTTTGAGGGCAATGTTTGCGTAGAAATAAAATCCTGTGTCAGCAAGTCCTTGTTAACGGCTACGGATAGTAAAAAATCATTAGTTGAAAAATATGTGTATCTGCCGGTATGGGAAGCATATGACAACACGCCGGTTGCAACCATTCCGGACAATTGCCTGATTTTTTCCGATACATCAGAAGTTTCAGTAATTTTTGAAAATCTCCTGAAGGATGCTGGCAAATGTTATTACAAAATATTACCCGGTAAAAAATACACTCAGTTAACTGAAACACACTTTACGGTAAATCCAGGCATAAAAACAGATTTTAAACATTTGTTGACCGTTGTGAATATCTCGAGAATCAGCCATATCTACTATTTCTGGCCCGTATATAACGATCCAGTCAAAATCAGCGCTGCCGAAGTTTGCTCGCAGGCAATGTCTTTAATTTATCTCATTCAGGCCTGTAGCGAAATCGAGAATCCTATTAACCTCGTTGTAATTACTCGTGGAGCCCAATGTGTTACAAATGACGAGCGCCTGATAAATCTGAACAGCAGCTCTTTCTGGGGATTACTACCGCTAATCGAGAATGAATTTCCGAATATACATTACAAACTTGTTGATCTGTGTGTTGATAGTCCTACTGACAAGATCAACGAATGGATGCGCTACATATTAGATAGTAATATCAATGATTTAGCTATACGGTCAGGCAAGCCTCACATCAAGAAATTAACTCAAATGCCACTGGAATCGGAACATTCAGAAATAAAAACAATTTCCGTATCAACGGTCGAACCGGTCAAAATTATTCAGCGGAAGGCCGGACATGTTGATAGTTTAATCTACAAACCTTTCGAGCGGATTGTGCCTGTCGGTAATCAGGTTGAGATCAAGTCTCATTACGCCGGAATAAATTTCAAAGACATTTTAAAAATCTATGGGACGATTGCCGAAAAAACCATAGCCGGAACATATTTCGGCCATTACCCAGGCATGGAAATCAGCGGCACCGTTACCGCCGTAGGAGAAAAAGTTAAAAACTTGCAACCTGGGGATGAAGTCATTGCTGCCGTAATAGATGGTTATAGATCATATGCAATTGCTCCTGCTGAATTTGTAATTAAAAAACCCGCAGTCTTGAAATCGGAGGAATCTCTTTTTCATATTGTATTTTGTACCGCCTATTATGCATTGGTGGAGATTGCCAGGTTGACGCAGGGAGAAAAGGTTTTAATTCATAGTGCGGCGGGCGGACTGGGTCTGGCGGCGATACAGGTAGCCAGTATGATAGGAACGGAAATATATGCAACCGCCAGCACCTCTGAGAAACGTAATTATCTGAAATCACTTGGGGTTAAATATGTCATGGATTCACGGTCCCTGGATTTCCATGATGAAATACTGGAGATTACGGGCGGTTATGGTGTTGATGTCATCTTGAATACTCTTTCCGGCGAGGCACTCATACATAGCATGAATCTCCTGGCGCCATATGGACGCTTTATTGAAGCTGGCAAAGCAGATATCGTAGCAAATACGAACCTGCCAATGCTCCCTTTCAATAAGAACATCACTTTTTCCGCGGTAGATTTCGATCGAATGCATGCTGAGAAGCCAGAAAAGATCTCGCAATTGATGAAAACCGTGGCCGGCTGTTTCGACAACGGCTACTTCAAACCATTACCAGTAGAAATCTTCAAGGCCAGTTCAATAATCGATGCATTTCGCTTCATGGGTCAAGGTAAGCACATCGGAAAAATAGTTGTAAAGTTTGTATCGGAAAACGTAGCTATCGAGGAACGAGCAAATAAAACTTTATTCAGCCCTGATGGTACATATTTAATTGCAGGTGGCACTTCAGGCTTTGGACTTGCGGTGGCACGGTGGCTGGCAGACCAAACGATTGGCAGACTGGTCCTCATCAGTCGTAGCGGGGCAAAATCGGATGAATGCAAACGAATAATCCAGGAAATTCAGGGAAAGGGAGTGCGTATAGATGTTCAGACTTTAGATATTGCGGATTTTAACGCCGTTCATAATTTAACGGAAAAATTGCAAAATGGAGGTCCGCCGCTACTGGGTATTTTCAATAGTGCCATGGTACTGGACGATGCGTTCCTCAAGGACATGACTGAAGATCGGTTCATGAAGGTCATATCTCCAAAAGTAAGCGGCACCATGAATCTTTATCAATGCACAAAATCATTGAAGCTTGATTTCTTCATATCTTTTTCATCGATATCCTCCATTGTGGGAAACAAAGGGCAAGCTAATTATGTCGCAGCGAATGCTTTCCTGGATGAATTCGCATACATGGCAAGAATCAACAACTATCCGGCTTATACCATTAATTGGGGCGTGCTCGCTGATGCCGGAGTCGTTGCAAGGAATCGCGAAATTGGAGACATCCTGGAGATGGAAGGTATTAAAGGATTATCAAATAATACTGCCTTCGCAGCTATTGAATATGTACTATCACAGAAGAATCCGCAGATAGGCGTCTTCGATATGGATTGGTCACGATGGGGGAAAATCAATCAAATTGCAAAATCGAGTCGTTTTAGAGAGCTGATTAAGAGAAGATCGGATATTAACGATAATCCTTTGAGCGTAAAAGCGTTGGCATTACTTGAATATATGCAGGACAAATCTTCAACTGAATGCAGTGAATATATTTCCGAAATACTGCGGGCCGGTATGGCCAGAATCATAAAACTGTCTCCGGAAAAAATAAATAATACTCAAAAACTTGACAGTCTTGGGGTCGATTCACTGATATTGCTAGAATTAAGTATTGCCATTAATGAGGAGTTTGGCGTTGACATATCGGCTATGGAACTATTCAAGCAACCAACTATAGCAAGTCTCACTGATGAAATAATAAACCGCCTGATGCTATTGTCATCCAAATTAACCGCTCCCGGCACCAGTTCAGTCGTTTATTAATTTGACACTTTCACCTGGTTGGGGTTATGCAAACTTCGCTATCTGAAATAGACAGCCTTGTAATGTTTACCAACAACCAGGGACGTCATGGCCGTGGTACTTTGATACATATATCAAGAACTTCAGCCTTGTTTGAAGTTTACAACCCATTCTCCATATTGCAGTTAAGTGAAGTGCTTTCCGATCTGCTCATTATTCGCGGCGAAAGAGAAATATACAAAGGCCGGGCGATAGTAAGTAATATTGTAACCACAGGCATCATGATAATTGTTACAGTGACATTAACAGACACCTGGTCAGATCTGCATGGCCTGCGCCCGGGAGGTGTTCTGAAACTTGAAACGGAGCGATTCATCAATGACTGGACGGAAGGTCATTCCTTGAATCCATCTTACAAGCTTACTGTTGACAGTATTCGAAACTTTTTGGGGGAACTCAACAGATGGCTCGACGAAGCAGAAATCGATGCTGGTCTGCGATCTGAAGGTATGGATTCAGATAATTTATTTGAGGCTTATTTTGAAGAAATAAAACCACCGGTAGATCCCAAACTGGCTGAGCTATTCATGCAGTTTGAGCATGAGGCCAGCAGAATCCCTGAACCGGAAGTCATGAAGCACAAAGCTTTTGCCAGAAGAGCCCTGCATCCATTGATTTTATGTTCACCTTTCGCTCATCGTGCGTTTATGAAACCTCTGGGATTCGCAGGTGATTATGAAATGGTCAATATGATGTTGAAGCAGTCAATAGAAAAACCAAGAAGTATCTATGCGAGAATCATAGATATCTTTCATATCGAATCATCGGCTCCGTCTGCACACAGGGGGCGTATCAAGATGATCCAGGATCGCCTGACGGAGGAATCTGACAGGGTTATCGTAGAAGAGGAAAGGATATTTTCTGTCATAAACATTGGCTGTGGTCCTGCCCTGGAAGTTCAGAATTTCATCGCTGATAATCCCCATGCCACTCAATCATCGTTGCAATTGGTCGATTTTAATGAAGAAACCATAAATTACGCTAAAATTGAGATCGAAAATACAATATCGAAAAGCGGCTATAAGCCGGTCATCAGATTTTTGATTAAATCAATTGATGATTTATTACGGGAAGCGCATCAAAGAAACAGATCTAACATCCAGTTATACGATATGGTTTATTGCGCGGGATTATTCGATTACTTCTCCGACCAGATATGCAAACGGCTGGTTGAGCTTTTTTATACCTGGCTAAAACCTGGTGGGCTCGTTACCGTAACAAATGTTGATCCATCCAATCCAAATCGCTACCAGATGGAGCATTTACTTGAATGGAATCTTATATATCGTGATGAACGTGATATGCAGGATCTTGCGCCGAAGCAGACACAATATAAAATCAGCAAAGATGATACTAGTGTAAATGTTTTTTTGGATATCAGAAAACCAAAATAATGGTTACCCCACCAGAAATGCAGTCACTTCTTTCCTCCTCGTATTTGGCCGAAGATCTGCAACTGCGCATAAGTCGAACTAAAATAGGCTGTCTGCTCGGCGCAGTGCTGATGCCTATCGGCGGATTTCTGGATAATCTGTTGTATCCGGAATTAACGCGGGATTTTATCGTTATAAGAATTATAGTTATTCTACTGCTTGGCTGTATTTACCTGCTCCTCAACACGGATTTAGGGAAAAAACATATAAAGTTGCTGGGCGTACTGCTGCTAATAACGCTTAATATGGCCTTCTGCACGATGATGCTGTTTTCCGAGGGTGTAACTTCCCGATATCACACGGCACTAAGCCTGATGATATTAGGTGCCGGAATTCTCTTACCCTGGACGGTCATGGAAACGCTCGCCGTTAGTATTTTTACCTTGATAATGTACTTCAGCAGCTGTCTGTTGCACGGGTTTATTATTGGCACCTTCAATGAATGGGACATCCTGTTTAACAACAGTTATTTTGTGCTGCTTAGCGGAATTATCGCCGTCACTGCAAGTTATTTTAACTCCCGGGCCAGGATTAACGATTTTGAACTAAGGCAGGAACTGGATAAGAGAAACAGGGAACTGGAGGAGATGGACCGTTTGAAGTCGCGTTTCTTTGCCAACATCAGTCATGAGTTAAGAACTCCATTAACCCTGATTCTCGCTCCAATTCAGGATCTGTTACAAAACTCATCAACTTTTGACGAGAAGATAAACAGTCTTGTTAAAACTGCTCACTCCAATGCCTTGCGTCTGCTCAGACTGGTTAATGACCTGCTTGACGTTATCAAACTGGAAGAAGGCAAGATGCAATACCATGGTGAACCGGTAGAAATCGATAAATTCCTGGCAGCCATGGTGGATTCAATGCGCCATCTGGCGGAATCCCATCAGATCAAGCTTTCCAAACAACTTGAAGCCGGTGGCAATATCATCATTGCCGACTCTTATCTGCTGGAAAGAATCTTTATTAACTTGATAGGTAACGCCATTAAATTTACCCAACCGGGCGGTTCAATAACCGTTGTGGAGCAATATGAACATCCTCATGTAATCATCAAAATTTCAGATACTGGAATCGGTATCAGCGAAGCGGATCTGCCGTATATATTCGATCGCTTCCATCAGGCTGGAAATTCAAGCACACACCGGTCTCAAGGCACGGGGTTGGGCCTGGCACTGGTCAAAGAATTAACCGAGCAGATGCAGGGGCAAATATCCGTAACCAGCAAAGTAGGGACCGGAACAACCATGCAGGTGAATTTTCCCGTATCGGAACATTTGTATCACACAGCAAATGATGTTGATCTGAGCAAATCGAATCCCGTAGCAATAATTAATCCTATTACAAGCAAAACGGCCCGGGTCATTACAAAACCCACTCCTGCAATTACTGACCCTATAGTACCTGCCGGAACTGGACATTTAGTGCTGATCGTCGACGATGAACCCGATATAAGAAGCTATTTGATCGGTACCATGGAAAATAATTACCGTGTCATGGAAGCAGTAGATGGAGAACAAGCTCTGAAATTCGCAAAAGTATATAACCCGGACTTGATGCTGCTGGATCTAATGTTACCAAAACTTGATGGTCTGGAGGTCTGCAAGAATCTGAAAGATAATAATGATACCCGGCATATTAAAATCATGCTGCTAACAGCGCGCATCGATGAAGAAGCGAAGATCAGTGCGCTGAAAAACGGGGCTGATGATTTCCTGACCAAGCCTTTCAGCAAAGTGGAAGTTCAGACACGTTTGCGTAATCTTCTGCAAACCGCCGATCTGGAAAACAAATTGAGAATTCATAACAAGGAACTGGAACATGCCTTACTCACACTAAAGCAAACACAGTCACAATTGATTCACAGTGAAAAAATCAACGCCCTGGGCAGGTTAACTGCTGGTTTGTTGCATGAAATTAACAATCCACTGAATTATTCATTAACTGCCCTTCAATTTGTCAAACATGAACCGGCGTTAAAAACTGATGAATTACTACAGGAGGCTTTCCACGATATCGATGAAGGTATGAACAGGATTAAAACGATTATCGGTGAATTGCAGATTTTCGCCCATCCGTCCGAAACCAATAAACAGGAAGTATTCCATTTCAGTGAGGCGTTAACCAACGCCATACGTTTTACGTCAAAGGAAATAGGAGACATCCGTATAATAAGGAATCTGCAACCTGGTGATGAAATATTCGGATCTCACGGAAGTATTGTTCAGGTATTGATTAATCTGCTGAGCAATGCCAGCAAGGCAATCACTGCGGTACGCAAACCGGAAACAGGTGAAATAACCGTAACCACTGAAGCGCAAAATGACAGACTGCATATATATTTGCGTGATAATGGCATTGGTATTAAAAAGGATGTGATAGCAAATATTTTCGACCCCTTTTATACATCTCGGGATGTCGGTGAAGGTATGGGCCTGGGATTAAGTATTTGCCATACCATTGTCCAGAATCATGGCGGCAAACTCACGGCAACAAGCGAACCGGAGAAATGGACTGAATTTTGCTTTGATTTGCCGCTGGCCGGGCAAATTGAATCCAGTCATGAACAGATAGAACTACATGCGGTAAAATAAAATTCTATAATATGTAAACTGTACATCCTGTACTTAACCGGAGCAGCAACAGGACTAATGGACACCAATATGGAAATAGCCAATCCACTCGATTACAAACGTTCCGCAATCCTGTTTGTAGACGACGAGGAAAAATCCCTGAAATACTTTTCCAGGGTTTTCTCCTATGACTTTCGTATCATTACCTCAACAGATGTCGAGAGTGCCTCACGCCTCATCGACCAGCAAGCTGATGAAATTGCGGTACTCATAACCGACCAGCGGATGCCAAAACAAAAGGGCGTCGACCTGTTAAAATACAGCCGGGAAAAATATCCGCATATTGTCCGCTTACTGACCACCGCCTACACCGATCTGGGCGACGCTATTGAAGCAGTCAATACTGGAGAGATATTCCGTTATATCACCAAACCCTGGGATATCGACAAATTACACGACCACCTGGTTGATGCCATGAATTTATTTCTGGCGCGTGAGCAGGAGCGCAATTTACTGGTGGGGAAACGCCAGGCCATGTTCCAAATTGCGGGAAACATCGCGCACGAATTAAGAACCCCACTGTTGAGTATTCTTGCCGCCGCCAAAGGCACCGCCAACTTCATGCCGAGCCTGGTAGCAGCTTATAAAAAAAACCGCTTGCCGGAAGATGATAGGGAACCGATACGTGATTCACACCTGGCAACGCTGAGTGATACCTTGTCTGACATAATAATGGAATCCAACAATTCATTGACCATTATCGATATTCTCCTGACAAAAATTAAAGGGGTTGTTATTGAGCCGGATGCATTTGCCTTGCTCTCGATGCGCGATTGTTTGAATGAGTCTTTGCAGAGATATCCCTATCGAGAAAATCAGGCGCAAATGATCACAGTATCCGGTCACGAAGATTTTCAATTCAAAGGAGTGCGTCAGCTGATGGTTCATGTCTTTTACAATCTGATTAAGAACGCCCTCTATGCGATTGCTGTCAACGGTAACAAGGGATTGATAACCATTTCAATTCGACCCGGTGACAAACAGAATCTTGTTTATTTCAATGACACCGGCCCTGGCATCGATGCCACAGTCATACCCCACATATTCGATAGTTTTTACTCGATCCGGGGCAATCAATCCGAAGGTAATATTGGCATTGGTCTTGCGTTCTGTAAAAATGTTATGGCGCAATTTAATGCAGGCATTAAATGTCTGTCGGAGCCAGGTCTCTACACTGAATTCGTAATGAGTTTCCCGGCCATTGCCGGAAATGAATCAAAATGAAGCCAAGCCCATGAATACTATCCGTTCAGCAAAGGATTACTACATCCTCTACGTGGATGATGAGGAGAAATCACTGAAATATTTCAGCCGTTATTTCTCCAGAGACTACAAAATACTGACAGCAATCAGCACCGCTGAGGCCCGGGCGATTCTCGATGAGAAAGCCACTGAAATTGGCGTATTAATCTCTGATCAACGCATGCCGGTGGAAAAAGGCGTTGAATTGTTGAAATATTCGCGTGAAACCTATCCGCATATTGTAAGGCTGCTGACCACTGCTTACTCTGAACTGAATGACGCCATCGAAGCTGTAAACCGGGGCGAAATAATGCGCTATATCCCAAAACCGTGGGATATTAATTTTCTGGAGCTGGAAATACGCCAGGCCCTGCGTTATTTCATACTCAACCAGGAAAGAGAACAGCTCAGGAGAGAAAAACTCAGCGTTATTCAGAGGGTTATGAGCTTCAACCGGGCCAAAGATCTGATTATCTTATCAGCCGGTATGACTCATATCAGGAATGCGGTACACGCCATCCGGGCATGCTTACTACAGCTGCCGGAAAATTTGAAGGTAACCACTGGAAATAGTTTTAATTACGACCTGACGCAGATGATTAAATCGGAAATAGAAGCCATTCTGACACTGGCTACCGTCATTCAAAAGGATATCATCAGCGATAATAATTTGAAGTTCGAGCCATTTAATATCATCGAAAAATTCAAGGCTGTCAGCGGGACAACCCCTGCTGGCATCAAACTCATATCCCAAACAGATGATGTAACCATCGAAGCCAATGCGGTTTTAATGGAAAAACTATTACAAATATTGCTTGAACAAATTTACATCCGGACAGGTAACGGAGCCAAACACATAACCATATCGCGGATTGATTCGGATTTGCAGATCCATATCCATTCCGGCATGCAATTCCATACTTTATCACTCCTGAATGTCCCAGCTCCGCTTCTGTGCTTGTATTATATTTGTTATCATCATGGCGGCAGTATACAAACCGAAAATACAACTACCGGTACAGACTGGAAGATACACCTGCCCTACAGACAGACGGACATCGCGACACCGGAACTTCCGTCAGACTGGCAGGAAGAAATATTTCAGCGCTTTGAAGTTTTGCCGGAATAACCTGAACAAAAGATAAATATGAAACATTCAATCATGGATCGATCCTTCTCGCCGTTTTATTTCCCTACCAACGCGGTGTTACTGGACGACGACCCGGGTTTTCTCAAGCATTTCTCCCTGCTGCTCGCTCCCCGGTTGCCATGCCGATCATTTAGTTCAGTTAATCAGGCATTGCAAGTGATCAATGCGCAAGCCACGATGACCAATCGTTTTAACGAATTTACCAATGTTACCCTGCTCGATGATGTGGAAGAACGAGTATTCGTGGATTTGAACAAATTACACCGACTTTTATATGATGCCAACCGGTTCTCACAAATCTCCGTTGTTATTATTGACTATGACATGCCGGAAATGAACGGCATCGAAGTCTGCAAACGCATTCGGAATCCGGAAATCAAGAAAATCCTGCTGACCGGCAAGGCAGACGAAAAAATCGCCGTCGAGGCGTTTAATGCCGGATTGATCCATCAATATATTCGCAAAAACAATTCTGAGGTGGACATATTATTAAATCAGGCGATTACCAAACTGCAGCTGGAATATTTCATGGAGATAACCAAACCTATCCAGATATTGCTGGCGGACAGTACCGGCTCATTCGGGTCGAATACAGATTTCAACAACGCGTTATCCACAGTATTAAATGATAATAAATATATTGAATACTATTTATGGGAACAACCAAAAGGGATATTAATGCTGGACGCGATTGCCAGGACCGGATTCCTGTTCGTCTTGTCCAAAGAAGTGATGAAAACCCAGTTTGAAATCGCTGAGGCTAGCGATGCTCCCACAGAACTGTTGCAACTCATTAATGATGGTGCTCATCTGGCCTGGTTTCCGACGCCCGATGGATATTTCACCAGGGAATGTCTGCCGGACTGGCGTAAATATATTTACCCGGCTAATGTCGCCCGGGAAAATGAAAAGTTTCTGTGCTCATTCGTCAAGCCAGCACCTTTGCCCGCTCTGGCCACAGATCGTATAAGCTCATTTAACGCATACCTCGAAATTTTTGATGCTGAATACGCCAAAAAAAAATAACCAGGGGTTTGATTGAGGACGATGATATTTATCAATAAACCGAATCCGCCACAAACCAGGGTACAAAAAATTGAAAATATCCAATTTCATCTATTCCTAATTCCTTACAATCCAGATAAAATCCCACCGTCGTAAGCCCTGTATCGTTCGTTTTCTTTAATCAAATCAATGTAAGAGGAGGAGGTAATGACGACAGTCGTAACAGATAATTGTCGAGGTTGCCGGTTTACTGATTGTGTGGCGGTTTGTCCGGTGGAGTGTTTCCACTACGACGACGAAATGCTGTATATCGATCCGGAAGTCTGTATAGACTGCAGCGCCTGCATCCCGGAATGTCCAGTCCAGGCTATCTTTGAGGAAGATGATCTGCCTGAAGACAAGCGCAATTGGGTAAAAATAAACGCTGAAAAGGCCCCCGAACTACCCGCCTGTTCTGAGTCCATGGAACCTCTGCCCGGAGCGGAAGCAAGAAAGGCCGAACTCGGTTTTTAATAAAATAATCCTGAATCTCTCCGGCAGTTAAAAATATTTTCATCAACGGCCCTGCTACAGGACTGTATTGACATCCAATTATTTTTAAATTCTCAAAATATCATATATGGCGCAGGTAGGTACTGAGCACAATCCTCTGTATGTCGCCATTGTCGGCAGCGGCCCCAGTGGTTTTTATGCAGCGGAAGCGCTGATACGTTCGGAACGCACGGTTAAAATCGACCTGTTCGAACGGCTACCCGTCCCTTTCGGGCTGGTGCGCAGCGGCGTCGCTCCCGATCATCCCAAATTGAAACAGGCCATACAGGTTTACGAGAAAATCGCCGAAGCACCGCAATTCAACTTTATCGGCAATGTCAGCATCGGCCGGGACATCAGTGTCGAGGAACTGGCCCGTCACTATCATGCCGTAATTTTCACCTGTGGCGCCGAATCGGACCGCAAACTGGGGATACCGGGGGAAAACCTCGCTGGCAGCCACACCGCGACCGAATTTGTCGGCTGGTATAATGGTCATCCCGATTACCGGGACCGGCATTTTGACCTGTCGCACGAGACTGCGGTTATCATCGGCCAGGGTAATGTCGCCGCCGATGTAGGCCGGATCCTGTCGAAAACCGTCGATGAATTGCGCCATACTGATATCGCCGGCCATGCCCTGGAAGTTTTGGCCGAAAGCAAGATCCGCAGAATTTATATCGTCGGCCGGCGTGGACCGGCCCAGGCAAAATTCACCTCCAAGGAATTGAAGGAATTCGGTGAACTCAGTGTATGCGGTGCAGTCGTTGAGCCGGCAGAATTGCAATTGAACGATGCCAGCCGGATAGAGCTGGAGGATAAAACCAATGCCGGCAGCCGCAAGGTCTTTGAATTGTTAAGCGAGTTTGCCACGAGTACCAGCCGCGATAAACAGCGCCAGTGTCATTTCACCTTCCTGAAGAGCCCGGTTGAACTCCAGGGGCGCTCGCGGGTGGAAAAAATTATATTCGAAAAAAACCGCTTGCAGGGCGAACCCTTCAACCAATCCGCCGTGGGTATCGGCGAAACCTTCGAACTGGAGGCCGGTCTGCTGTTTCGTAGCATCGGCTACCGGGGCAAATCCCTGACCGGCTTGCCTTTCGATGACAAACGCGGGGTTTTCCCCAATCGTGACGGGCACATCACCGATACGCAAGGCCAACTCCTGCCGCAATTTTATACCGCCGGCTGGATCAAACGCGGTCCCACCGGCATCATCGGCACCAATCGGGCCGACAGCGTTGCGACCGTTGAATGCCTGCTGCAGGATCTGGCCAGGCTGGATTCCTCTGAAACCAAACAGGGGGCCGCAGCCGTTTATGTCATCCTGAACAGCAAGAAGGTCCGGCCGATCAGCTTTTCGGACTGGAAAAAGATCGATAATGAAGAAATATCCAGGGGGCAGCCGCTCGGCAAACCTCGCGAAAAAATAACTTCCATCCAGGAATGTCTGCGGATAGTCGAAAAATCCGGTTAGGGAATTTCACCTGACCTCTGAAATAGACTGTCCGATTCTGTTACAATAACCGCTTATTTTAACGACTGGCAGCAATAGCTGAAAGCTGATTTCGAAGTGCAAACCGTGCATTCCCAAGATAACAAGTCAAAAATAAAAGGACAGTTCAGAGGCCGCCGGACGGATCCTGACGCCCGGCGGGAAATCCTTGAATTACTGGCTGACCAACCCAGACAACGCGACCTGCTGATTGAATACCTGCATTTGATTCAGGACAAATATCATCAGATCGAAGCCCGGCATATCGTTGCCCTGGCGGACGAGCTGAAACTGGCCATGACCGAAGTTTTTGAAGTCGCCACCTTTTATCACCATTTTGATGTTGTCAAGGACCAGACCCAGGCGCCCAAACTGACCATCCGGGTCTGTAACTCGGTCAGTTGTGAACTGTTCGGCGCCAGCCAGTTACTCAAGGATACGCAGAAGAATTATCAGGGCGATATCCGCGTACAGGTGGTCCCCTGTGTCGGCCGTTGCCAGGATGCCCCGGTCGTCGTCGTCGGCACCAATCCTATAGGCAAAGCCACTTCAGAGAGTATCGCCAAAGCTGTTAGCTCCAATCAGGTTACACCGGCGCCATTATCATATAAGGATTACCATCAATACCGGCAAGCCGGTGGTTATAAATTGCTGAAGGACTGCCATGCCGGTAAGCAATCTCTGGCCGATATCCTTAAAAAATTAAAGGATTCCAAGCTGCGTGGTCTGGGCGGGGCCGGTTTTCCCACTGGCACGAAATGGGAGATCCTGCAGAAACAACCCAAACCACGGCTGCTGGCGGTTAATATCGACGAGGGCGAACCGGGCACCTTCAAGGACCGCCATTATCTGGAATCCGACCCGCACCGTTTCCTGGAGGGCGCGTTAATCGCCGCCTGGGCCATCGAAGCGGAGGCGATTTACCTGTATCTGCGCGATGAATATGCCGGTTGCCGCGCGATCCTGACGCGGGAACTGGCCGTATTGCAGGCATCAGCGCCGGTAAAATTGCCGGCCATCCACCTGCGGCGGGGTGCCGGCGCCTATATCTGCGGCGAGGAATCGGCCATGATCGAATCCATCGAAGGTAAACGCGGCATGCCGCGCCTGCGTCCACCCTACGTTGCACAAGTAGGCCTGTTCGGCCAGCCGACTCTGGAACATAACATGGAAACGCTGTACTGGGTGCGGGATATCCTCGAACAAGGCGCCGACTGGTTTGCCGGCCACGGCCGTCACGGCCGGCAGGGATTGCGTTCCTACTCCGTCAGCGGCCGCGTCAACAAACCCGGCGTGCATCTGGCGCCGGCCGGCATTACCCTGCGCGAATTAATCGACGAATACTGCGGTGGCATGCCTGCAGGGCACACCTTATATGCCTATTTTCCCGGCGGCGCTTCCGGCGGCATCCTGCCGGCGTCCAGGGCGGACCTCCCGCTGGATTTCGATACCTTGAATCAGTATGGCTGTTTCATCGGTTCCGCGGCCATCATCGTTCTGTCCGATCACGACAAGGCCAGGGACGCGGCCCTGAACGCGATGCGGTTTTTCGAAGATGAATCCTGTGGACAATGCACACCGTGCCGCGTCGGAACGGCCAAGGCCGTGACCTTGATGGAACAACCGATCTGGGATCAGGCGCTGCTGGAAGAGCTGGCGCAGGCGATGAACGATACATCGATCTGCGGATTAGGCCAGGCCGCGCCGAATCCGCTACGCTGCGCGATGAAATATTTTCCGGAGGAGTTTTAACATGGCTGCGCGACCGGAACAGTTTACTGCACCGATGATCCAATTAACCTTCAATGGCACGACCATGGAGGCACGGCCCGGAGAAACTATCCTGGAATGCGCCAAGCGGCATGGAATAGCCATCCCCCACCTGTGTTACAAACCGGGTTACCGGGCCGATGGCAATTGCCGCGTCTGCATGGTGGAAATCGATGGTGAGCGGGTACTGGCGCCCTCTTGCAGCCGCACCCCCAGTGTGGGCATGAAAGTGCATAGCGACAACCCCAGGGCCGTCAAGGCACAAAAGCTGATCCTGGAGCTACTCAAATCCGACATGCCCGGACAGGGGGGATCGCCCCACTCGCCGGTTTCCGAGCTCGATCACTGGGCCGCCAAACTGGGGGTCGGTAAACCCCGGTTCCCGCAACGACAGCAACCACAATCCGATTTAAGCAATCCGGCCATCGCCGTCAATCTCGATGCCTGCATCCAATGCACGCGTTGTGTCAGGGCCTGCCGCGAGGAACAGGTCAATGACGTCATTGGCTATGCCTATCGGGGCAAACACGCGAAGATTGTCTTCGACCTGGACGATGCGATGGGTAGCAGCACCTGCGTCAGCTGTGGTGAATGCGTGCAGGCCTGCCCTACCGGCGCGCTGATGCCGGCCCGGCTGGCGGCGAAGGTGCTACCGGATCGTCAGGTGGCATCAGTCTGTCCTTATTGCGGCGTCGGTTGCCAGATTAACTATAATCTGAAGGATAACCGGATTATCTTCGTCAACGGCCGGGATGGCCCGGCCAACCAGAGCCGCCTGTGCGTCAAGGGCCGCTATGGTTTCGATTATGTCTATCATCCCGACCGCCTCACCAACCCGTGGGTACGCAAATCCGGCATGGCCAAGACCGAGCGGTTGCTGAGTTCCTCGGAACTGACTCAATATTTCCGGCCCGCCACCTGGGACGAGGCTCTGGATGTCGCCGCTGGCAAATTGAATCAGATCCGGGATGACCATGGGCCCAAGGCTTTGGCCGGATTTGGCTCGGCCAAGGGCAGCAACGAGGAGGCCTATCTGTTTCAGAAACTGGTCCGGACCGGCTTCGGCACTAATAACGTCGACCATTGCACCCGTCTCTGCCACGCCTCGTCCGTGGCCGCCCTGCTGGAGACAATAGGTTCAGGCGCGGTATCCAACCCGGTGGTTGACGTGGCCGAAGCGGAAGTCATTATTGTCATTGGCTCGCGCGCCTGTGAAAACCATCCAGTTGCCGCCACTTTTATGAAAAACGCCGCCAAGGCCGGCAAAATCCTGATAGTCATAGACCCTTATCGATCCGATCTGGCCCGTCATGCCCGCTACTTTTTACAATTCCGGCCGGATACCGATGTGCCTATGCTCAACAGCCTGATGCACACCATCGTTAAGGAAAACCTGCAAAATGACACCTACATCGAAAAACATACGGAAGGTTATGCGGCCCTCAAGCAAACAGTGGCAAAGTACAGTCCGGAAAAAGTCGCGCCAATCTGCGGAATCTCCGCCGAGACCTTGAAGGAAGTGGCCCGTGTCTACGCCAGGTCCAGGGCATCGATCATCTTCTGGGGCATGGGTATTTCCCAGCACATACACGGGACTGATAACGCCCGCTGTCTCATCTCGCTGGCCCTGTTAACGGGCCAGATTGGTCGCCCGGGTACCGGCCTGCATCCTCTGCGGGGGCAAAACAACGTCCAGGGGGCCTCGGATGTCGGACTGATACCGATGTTTTATCCCAATTACCAGTCCGTCAGCGATCCGCAGATCAGGGACAAATTCGCCGTCCTCTGGCAGGCGCCGAACCTGGACGCTGCCCGTGGCCTGACCGTGGTTGAGATCATACACGCCATCCATGACGGCGTGATTAAAGGCATGTATATCATGGGGGAGAATCCGGCCATGTCGGACCCCAACCTCAATCATGCCAGGGCGGCATTGGCGAAACTTGAACACCTGGTGGTGCAGGATATCTTTTTTACTGAAACCGCCGGTTACGCGGACGTCATTTTGCCGGCCTCGGCCTTCCCTGAAAAAACCGGCACCTTTACCAATACGGATCGCCTGGTGCAACTTGGCCGGCAGGCCATCGAGCCGCCCGGCGATGCCAGACAGGACTTGTGGATCATCCTGGAAATGGCCAAACGCATCGGACTCAACTGGAACTATCCTGAAGTCAAGGATATCTTCAACGAAATCCGCCAGGCGACACCGAGCATGTCGGGCATGACCTGGGAGCGGCTGGAACAGGAACACAGCCTGACAATGCCCCTGCTGAAGGAAGGCGACCCGGGCGAAAGAGTGATATTCACCGACGGATTTCCCACCAAAACCCGGCGCGGTAAATTCGTCCCGGCGGACTACATCGCCGCCGATGAACTGCCGGATGCTGAATATCCCTACGTGTTCACCACCGGCAGACAGCTGGAACACTGGCATACCGGCAGCATGACTCGGCGCTCTGAAGTCCTGAATGCCATCGAACCTGACCCGGTCGCCAGTTTTAATCCGCTCGACCTGGCCAAACTCGAAGCCCGTCCCGGTGACACCATACAGATTCAATCCAAACGCGGCGCCATCAAGGCAATAGCCCGCGCCGATACCGGTGTCCAGCCGGGCGTCGTTTTCATGGCCTTCTGCTATCACGAGGCTGCGGCCAATCTGATCACCAACGAGGCCATGGATCCGTTCGGCAAGATTCCGGAATACAAATACTGTGCGGTGAAAATTTCCGCCGTCACTTAAACATTAAACTTCAACACCAACCTTGTAACGGGAGTAACAGTAACATGACAAAATCTAACATCAGCGGTCATGTCCATAGGCTTCCTCTTCAGCATCGAGACATGCATAGCAAGCCGCTCGCCTCTATCTTTCGGGTTCTGTCGTTAACCCATCGATACCTGTCACTACTACTGTCCAGTGTCATGCTGATCACGACCCTGCCGGCAACAGCCCAGGACTGGACCTATTACAGCGGTACGCAGGCCGGCACCCGCTATTCAAAGCTGAACCAGATTAACCGCGACAATGTCGCCGACCTGGAACTGGTCTGGACCTACCGCACCGGCGACGCCGAACGTTATGGCGACGCTCTGGTCCCGAAACAATCGCTGGAAAACACGCCGATCCTGATCGAGGGTCAGCTCATTGTCTGCTCCGCCCTGGGCCGGGTCATGGCGCTGGACCCCGTCACCGGTCAGCAACGCTGGGAATTCGATCCGTTCAAGTACTACGGGGAGGCGGATTTTTCCAAGGCGCAATTCCCCAAATGCCGAGGCGTGACTCCATGGACGGATAAGCAGGCGCCCGAAGGCGCGGCCTGCAAGCTGCGACTCATCTACGGCAACTGGCGCTTCCGGGCTTATGCCATCGACGCGCGCACCGGCAAACCCTGCGCCGATTTCGGCAAGAACGGCGAGGTGGTTTTCGATCCGGGCCGCCCATTGGACCCGGATGAATACATCGTCGTACCGCAACCACCCGCCATCATCGGCGACGTGGCGATATTCGGCTCCTCCATCAGCGACAGCATCCGCGCCGACAGTCTGAGCGGCAAGGTGCGGGCACTGGATGCGCGCACCGGCGCCATCCGCTGGGAGTTTGACCCGGTCCCGCGCGATCCCAATGACCCCGCCGCTGCCAGCTGGGAGGGGGGTAGCGCGCAGCGTACCGGTAATGGCAATGTCTGGACCATGATGGCGGTGGATGAAGAGCGCGACCTGGTGTTCCTGCCCACTACCAGCCCCAGCAACGATTTCTATGGCGGCACCCGCCCCGGCAATAACCACTACGCCGACTCGCTGGTTGCCCTGCGCGGCTCCACCGGTGCAGTGGTCTGGCACTATCAGATTGTCCACCATGACATCTGGGACTATGACCTGCCGGCGCAACCCATACTCATCGACCTGCCCCGTAATGGCACCACCGTACCGGCGGTCGTGCAATTGACCAAACAGAGTTTGATCTTCGTCCTGAATCGCGAAACCGGTGAGCCGTTGTTCCCCGTAGAGGAACGGCCGGTGCCACAGGACGGGGTGGCGGGTGAATGGTTATCGCCGACTCAACCCATCCCGACCAAACCGCCAGCACTGGTGGCACAAAAACTTGAGCCGGATGATGCGTGGGGCTTTACCCCCATCGACCGCTGGATGTGCAAACGGAAAATCGAATCTCTGCGCTACGGCTCCATCTATACACCACCCAGTCTGCAAGGCACGATCTTCATGCCATCGGCTCTGGGTGGCGCGAACTGGGGCGGTGGTTCCTATGATCCGGAACGTCATCTGCTGGTGGTCAATACCCAGCATATTGCCTCGATTATCAAACTGATCCCAACTGGCCAACAGGCCAGCGACGCCAACGGTATGAAAGCTGTGGGGGAAGCGACGGACATGCAGACCGGGGCAGGCTTTCCGCAGCGCGGCGCTCCCTATGCGGCGCAGTTTGACATGCTGCTGTCGCCCTTCGGCGTGCCTTGCACCGAACCACCCTGGGGCCGCTTGAGCGCGGTGGATCTGGTTAAGGGAACAATAGTCTGGCAGGTGGCCCTGGGTTCGATTGAAAAACTGGCGCCGCTCCCCATCCCGCTGGAAATGGGCACACCCAATTTGGGCGGGTCTATCATAACCGCCGGCGGCCTGGTGTTCATCGGCGCGGCCCTGGATAACAAATTACGCGCCTTTGATATCGAAACGGGTGAAGTGCTGTGGGAGGCAGAACTCCCGGCCGGCGCCCAGGCGACACCCATGACCTATTCGGTGAACGGCCGCCAGTACATCATTATCTGCGCCGCCGGCCATCCGATACTCGGCGGCGAACCGGGTGACTGGTTTCTCGCCTTCGCCCTGGAACAAGAGGACGAATGATGGTGTAAAGACACAGCGGAAATATACGGTAAAACTGGGTGTAAGAACTGGCGATTAAAATCGGCCTGTGGAGGTATCGTTTGATTTACAATCAACCAGGCTGATTTGACTTTTTATAAAAGTTCAGTTATCAGAATTATTTTAAAATCTTACGGCCATAACGCCTGCCGCAATATTTTCTGCTTACTTTTCCTTGTGCAACTGCGAAGCTATATCATTTAACAACTGTTCGTTCTGTTGTTTGACTTCAGCTTTCTTTTGTTTTGCGTCTGACTGCTGCGCATGTGCGCGCCGTAGCAGAGTAATACCTCCTTGCGCTTCCATCCAGGCTTTCCGTTCAGTCTCTACCTTGAAATCTGCCACTTCCTTGGCCAGTTCAATTTCCATTGTCTTGCTCAGCTCCAACTGCCATTGATTCTTATCGACTTTGTCAACGGCTTGTTTCAGATTTGTTTGCAGCCGTTTGGATTCAGCCGAGATTCGGCCATACCTGACTTCTGTTTTTTCCAGTCGCTCGTTCAGTTTAGGTTTGTCCATAGCTGCCGCTTGTTTTTGCTTCAGTTTATCTATTTCATCCAGTAATGCCTGGCGTGAATGTTCGGCCTGCTTTTGCTCATCTTCCAGCTTTGCCAGATGTTGTTTGCTATGTTCCAGTTCCCGCGCTATTTTTTGCCGCTCCTGCTGCAGACGTTTCTCTTCCAATGCCCGCATGGTTGAAAGTTTGTCTTTATAATCATCCATCAGTTTCGTAGATTCCTGCCGCGCCACTTCCCGCATTTCATCCAGCAGGCTAAGACGCTGGCGCTTCAGGTTATGCTGTGCGAAGGCATTCTCCACGGCGGTCTTCAATATTTCTTTATTGACCTGATCCTTGGGCAGATAATCCGTGACGCCATACTTCATGGCCCGCACGGCTACGCCCTCGCTGCCGGCGCTGGTCAGCATCATGGTCGCGGGAAATAACTGATTATCCTGGTTAAGATGTAGCAGATCGAGGCCGGTGGCATCCGGGAGTCGCAGGTCATAATCCAGCAGCAGCACATCAATGGCTGTCCAGTTAAAGTCCGGGGCCGGTAGTCCCTGATTCAGGGGATCGTATTCAACGATGTCCGTCACCGGAAACAAACTAAGCAACCAGGTATGCAGCAGCTTCCGGTAGTCCGCATCGTCATCGATGATAAGAATCCGCCGCGGTGTGTTTTCACTGCCCATGTAATTGCCCCGTTAAGAAATACGACTGGATGGTCGTATTTATTGCCTGACGATAATTACGGGTCAGCATTATTGCATAAATGCAACTAAATGTATTTCTTTCACCCTATTGTAAGCGAAATCGTCATTTCGCCCAGAGCTTGCGCAGTCGACGCATTGCATCCAACCCCTTCAACTCGATGATTTCGTCGAAAGCTACCAGCACCGCGTGGCCTTCCGGTAATGGACTGAAATTGGTCCAGGGTGTACCCAGAACTGTATCAAAACCCAGCGGCACCGCCCGCGTCAGAAAGGCATTCTCGACGCAGTGGCGCAGGCTCATACCGTTGAATTCGATCTTCGGCAGCATATTGCCAATATTGGTCAGACCGCCGATGATGTGGACACCCTTCATATCGGGATCGGCGCAGATCGTCTCGATGGCATTCAGGGCCATCTTCGTCAGTCCCTCCATGTCCGAGATCATGGAATTGATGGTGACATCGACAAAGATATCGTCACGTTTTAGCCCGTATTCATTAACCAGTTTCTTAATCAGTCTGCGGGCCACCTCAACGACATCTTCGGATTTCTTGCTGGCCTTGGCTGA
>JACVQI010000067.1 GCA_015661095.1 Gammaproteobacteria bacterium | reverse complement strand
AATCGACTACCTCAAACTGGCCGAACTGGTGAAGAAAGAGGACCAGGAAAACAGCGGCTGGATATCGATGCTCACGCATTTAGTGAAAAAACACGAAATTACTTCAGATGCATTGGATGAGGATAATCTCGAGCAGCCATCCTTGCCTGAAGATCAGCTCGACCAGGAGTAAATCAATACACTCGTCACCCCGTCCCGTTCCGGGGATGGTACGTTTCCCTAGTTGCGCTGTACATTGACTTGTCCAGGCCGCTTTTACCGTCTAGGCTTTGAATAACAACTGTGCTTTCCCGAGCAATCGCCCAGACCAGTGAGGAACGAATATGGAAAGAGAAATCATCAATATCCCTCGGATCACAATCAGGTCAGGTATAGCCTGCCAGACCCCGGATCCTACTTCCTCCTATGTGCATGAAAACGATCCGGCGGTCAGCGTCATGACCGACTTCCGGGTGGTGAATCCGATCACGATAGAGCCCAACGTCAGCATCGATGTCGCGTTAAATAAAATGAAAACCCTGGGCGTCCGTTTGTTGTTAGTCACCGATGCCGAGGATCATATTGCCGGTGTGATTACATCTTACGATATCCAGGGCGAGAAACCGGTGAAATATTCCGAGGAGCACGGCATCAGCCATGACCGTATCAATGTCGCCATGCTGACGGTGTCGCTGGAGTCGATCCCGGCATTTGATTTTGCTTTTATCCAGCAGTCACTGGTCCGGCATGTCGTCACCACCTTCGCCGAACTGGAACGGCCGCATGCCCTGGTCATCGAGTTTGACAAAACCAGCGGCCGGCCGAGTGTCAGAGGCATGTTCTCCTCCACCCAGATCAGCAAGCTGCTGGGCCGCAGCGTGTATACACCACTGCATGCAGGGCACTCGCTCGCGGACATACAGCATGAGATGGAACATCCAAGCATCTAAACAAAAATAGGAAAAGCAGAAATAGGACAAGGAATATTTTGTAATTTTAATGATCCCCGGTCAGGGGCACAAAACCGACCGGGAGTACGTCCCTGGTATGAATGGAACCATCCGCATGTTTCTCCAGAACCTTCAGGGACTGGGTCCGGTACGGGCTGCCGACTGGAATAATCAATTTACCCCCAGGTTTTAATTGATCGATCAGGGGTTGCGGCACCTGTTCCGGCGCGGCCGTAACCAGGATCGCATCAAATGGGGCATGTTCAGCCCAGCCGTGATAACCGTCGCCGACCCGGACGCTGACGTTTTCATAACCCAGCCGCGCCAGTGTCGTCCGCGCCCGTTCCCCCAGGGGCTCGATGATCTCGATGGTATAAACATGCAAGGCTAACTCGGCCAGGATCGCCGCCTGATAACCGGAGCCGGTTCCGACTTCCAGGACCCGTGCATCCGGCTGGATGTCCGCCAGATCGGTCATCAAGGCGACAATATAGGGTTGGGAGATGGTTTGCTCCTCCCCTATCGGCAGCGGCCGGTTTTCGTAGGCGGCTGGCCGCAGGGTTTCCGGGACGAACTCATGCCGGTGTACTTTAGCGATGGCCTGCATGACCCGCTCGCTCAGGGAATCTTTCCCGAGATATTCGCTGGTGTCACGGACCATGTCCTGGATTTCGTCTACCATCTGCATTCTGGCTTCCTGATATGCTTCACGCGCATACAACACCGGTACCGACAGGCATGGAATCAGCGCCGTCAGATGGACGAGTGATCGACACTGCTGTAAATACTTTCGCATTTAATACAAGCATAGCAGATCAGGGATGGCTGGCATATCGATGCGCCAACCGGGTGGTCTCCGGCAATTTGTAACGGGTCGTACAAGCCATGACGTAGCAAATCGCCGTGGCCAGCGAAACCCGGTGGCCGGTTGACACGTAAATGGGCTTCACTCCCTGCCGGGTGCGCAAGACAGCGCCGATAACTTCATCTTTGTCCATTAAGGGTTGCCAGGTACCGCGGATATCGGCGACCGCGGCATGTGTGCCCAGCAGGCGTGTTTTACCGACCCCGATGGAAGGAATACCGGTCAACAATCCCAGATGTGACGCGATACCCAGCCGGCGGGGATGTGCGTAGCCCTGGCCGTCGCATAACAGCAGGTCCGGCAGTTTCCGCAACCGTTCCAGAGCCGCCAGTACCGAGGGCAACTCCCGGAATGACAGTAAGCCAGGCACATAAGGAAACGAAGTCGGCAGTCTGGCGATACTTTTCTCTTTCAATTCCAGCGACGGGAAGCCGAGAACCACGACCGCCGCGCGCGTAATCCCGCCGGCCTGTTCAAATCCCACATCCACCCCGGCAGCGGTCTCAATCTCATCGAACTGATCCGTCATAATCAGGTAACGACGGAGTTTCATCTGTATGGCGATTGCCGCTGCGGGCGACACATCCCAGGGATGTTCATGTTGCAGGTGTAAAGGCATCGACAGGAATACTTACCATAACCCCAGTGAAAACGATATGATCAGGTAATCCAATAACAGAACTCAAGGGGCTGCGAATGGAACGATTAAAATCCTATATCCGTAACATCCCTGACTTTCCCAAACCCGGGATCCAGTTCAAAGACATCACCCCGCTGGTGAAGGAACCGGCCATGCTGCGCCTGGCTGTGCATCAACTGATCCACCCGTTCCTGGGCGAACCCATCACCGGCGTGGTCGGGATGGAAGCCCGGGGCTTCATCTTCGGCAGCATGGTTGCCTGGGAACTGGGTGTCGGTTTCATCCCGCTGCGCAAGCCGGGTAAACTGCCCTATGACGTGCAATCCACCTCTTATGATCTGGAATACGGCTCCACCAGCCTGGAAGTGCATCTAGATGCGGTGGATGAATCCGATCAGGTTCTGTTAGTTGACGATTTGATAGCGACCGGCGGGACTGCCAGGGCCAGTTGCGAGCTCATTGAAAAGCTGGGAGCGAAGATAGTCGGTTGTGCTTTTGTGATTGAACTGGATGAACTGAAAGGCCGGGAGAAACTGGCGAAATATAAATTTCATTCGCTGCTACATTATTAAAAATAATTCAATACCAGGGCTGGAATGTATACGAGCTATTAGCAATAGTTTAGTTCCTGATAATAGGTTTCGCCTTTTACGGCGAGTCACTTTCTCTTGGGCATGCAAGAGACAGTGACTAAAGAGAAATGCAGCCCTTGCGCTTGACTGACCTTCAGTCAGATATCCTCGTCGGCAAGCTCAAAGGGCGTTAATTAAGATGCTATTGATATTCAGGCGACCCGAAGCGGTCAGTCTATAATGGCCAAATCGCCTTTCGATTCCAGCCATGCCTTGCGGTCCTGGGATCGTTTTTTCGCCAGGAGCATGTCCATCACCTGCTCCGGCTTGCGGCTCTTTTCCGGCAGGGTTAATTGCACCAGACGGCGGGTTTCGACCGCCATGGTCGTTTCCCGCAACTGCACCGGGTTCATTTCCCCCAGCCCCTTGAAGCGTTGCACGTTGACCGTGCCGCGGATTTTTTCCGCCGCGATCTGATCCAGCACTCCCTGTTTGGCGGAATCATCCAGGGCATAAAACACCTGCTTGCCGACGTCGATCCGATACAATGGCGGCATAGCGACATAGACATGTCCCTGTTCGACCAACGGCCGGTAATGTTTCAGGAACAGAGCGCAAAGCAAGGTGGCGATGTGCAGCCCATCAGAATCGGCATCGGCCAGTATGCATATCTTCCCATAGCGTAACCCGGTTAGATTACTGGAACCGGGATCGACGCCGATGGCTACCGAGATATCATTCACTTCCTTCGATGCCAGCACTTCGCTGGAATCGACTTCCCAGGTATTGAGGATCTTGCCGCGCAACGGCATGACTGCCTGGAATTCCCGGTCGCGGGCCTGCTTGGCCGAACCGCCAGCGGAATCCCCTTCCACCAGGAACAATTCGCTGACGGCAGGATCCTGGAGGGTGCAATCCGCCAGCTTGCCGGGCAAGGCCGGGCCACTGCCGATCTTTTTTCTGACAATGGATTTACCGGCCTTCAGGCGCGCCTGGGCATGGGCGATGGCGAGTTCGGCGATGCGCTCGCCCATTTCGATATGCTGGTGTAGCCACTGGCTGAAGGCATCGTGGACCACACCGGAGACGAAGGCAGCGCACTCGCGCGAGGTCAGGCGTTCCTTGGTCTGGCCGGAAAATTGCGGTTCATCCATCTTCACCGATAACAGGTAACAACATCGCTCCCAGACATCCTCCGCGGACAACTTGACACCGCGCGGCAGCAGATCGCGTGACTCGCAGAATTCCCGGATCGCCTCCAGCAGCCCCTGCCGCAAACCGCTGACATGGGTGCCCCCCTGCGGTGTTGGCACCAGATTGACATAACTTTCGGTGATCGCCTCAGCCTCATCCAGTAGCCAATGCACGGCCCAATCCACGGCTTCATGATTGCCTTGCATCGAGCCGGTGAAGGGTTCCGCCGGCAACAATTCGCTACCCCGCAGCAATTCGGCGAGATAGGTTTTAACTCCGTCCGTATAACACCATTCCAGCTTTTCCCTGGTGTTTTCGTCATACAGTTTGACGTGCAGCCCAGGACACAAGACCGCCTTGGCGCGGAGCAAGTGTTGCAGTTTCGGGAGAGAAATCTTGATACTGTCGAAATATTTGGGATCGGGCCAGAACTTGACGGTGGTGCCCGTGTTGCGTTTACCGACTTCGCCGACCACTTGCAGGTTCGATTTTTTCTCCCCTCCCGCGAAAGCCATGTGGTGTTCCTTGCCGTCCCGCCGCACCCACACTTCCAGACGTTCCGACAGGGCATTGACGACTGAGACACCGACGCCATGCAGACCACCGGAAAATTTGTAATTCTTGTTGGAAAACTTGCCACCGGCGTGCAGGCGGGTCAGGATCACCTCGACCCCGGAGACCTTCTCGCCGGGATGCTTATCGACCGGCATGCCCCGGCCGTCATCACTGACGCTCATGGATCCATCCTTGCCCAGTATGACCTCAATCCGGGTCGCATTACCGATGATGGCTTCATCAACGCTGTTATCGACCACTTCCTGTATCAGATGATTCGGGCGAGTGGTATCCGTATACATGCCTGGCCGCTTGCGGACCGGTTCCAGCCCCGTCAGGACTTCGATATCGGCCGCGTCGTAGGTGTTACTCAATGATATTTTTCCTCAATGGCTGAGAATAGTGGAATGCGGCCATAGGATACCTGATTGGGGGGGAAATATCCCACCAGTGAGGTGTGAGGGGTGAGGGGTGAGGAATCAGAAGTAGAATACATTCACCACCTCACTCCTCACACTTAACACTTCACTCTTGCACGCGTCAGTCAAAATCCCCGACCAGGGATGTCCTGATATTTTCCGGGACTGACTGAACGATATGGCGATAAACCTTATGGTCCACGCCCGCGGCGAAGACAGCGCCACCGCGCAAGGCCTTGATCATTGCAGGCGAGAATTCAAAGCGCAGAAAATGGACAGCCGCTGTTTTCCCCGGCTCACTTCGTTCCAGATCCTCGTCAGCCACCGGCGCGACCCGCTCATGGCCGGCCACCTGCAACCAGATCTTGTGTTCTATCCCTACCATCTGCGTAAGCTGCCGTGCCCGTTCTTGCGCGTCCGCATATTCGATCATCATGGTCGCCTTCAGGTTGCGGCCATCCGGGATCAGGGGATTATAGGTATCCAGTTCCTCCTGGATACCGTCCGGTTCGAATATGCGCTCCACCCGTAGCATTTCCTGAACCTGATACTGGATAGTCAACCGGTCTTCGAAATACAGAGTCAGGTGCGGACCAATCGCCAGGCGGCGATCCTTTTTATGATCCATGATCCGGGCCCTGTACTCGGTTTTGATCCGGGCATAGTGTTCCAGTGGATATAATTCAGCCGGGCTGATTTTTTCCATAAGCCTGTCCTCTGTCACAATCCATAAGCATGTCGCAGCAGTGAAAACGCCGATTCCGCCCTGGAACCGTCCGCCAGACCATGCTGGATCTGGGCACCGGCCATGGGGCAGTCACTGATATAGTGATCCACCGCCGCTTTTTGAATCCTGCTGACCACCGGCCGGCAAATCTTTTGCGAGATATCATGATATTCGCGTTTCACAGCATAGGTACCATCATGGCCCGAACAGCGCTCGATAACTTCGATGGTAGTTCCCGGAACCAGTTGCAGCATATCCCTGGTTTTCAGACCGATATTTTGTACCCGCTGGTGACAAGGCACGTGATAGGCGATTTTACCCAGGGAATTTTTGAAATCCGTTTTCAAACGGCCGGCCTTATGCCAATGGCTGAGATATTCAAACGGGTCGAATATGGCCTGCTTGACCTTTTGTACGGCTTCATCATCCGGGAATAACAAGGGGATTTCCTGTTTAAACATCAGCACGCAGGAAGGTATCGGGGCGATGATGTCCCAACCGGCTGCGACCATTTGCGCCAAAACCGGGATATTCGCCTCTTTTGCGGCTTGCACGGAATCCAGGTCGCCCAGTTCCAGTTTCGGCATGCCGCAGCAACGTTCTTTTTCGGCGAGCGTTACCGGAATACCGTTGTGTTCGAACACCCGGACCAAATCCTCAGTGATATCCGGGGCATTACGATTACCGTAACAGGTCGCGAACAATACCACCTTGCCCGAGACCCGCTCCGTCGGTTGCGTCGTACTGGTCGCCGGCGTTTTGGACATCAGGCGTTTACGCAGGGTATTGCTGTGAAACTCAGGGAGCACTGCAGCGTGATGCACGTCCAGCACTTTTTCGAGGAGCTTGCGCGCCGGTTTGTTTTTGTTGACGGCATTGACAACTTCCGCCACTACTGGAATACCGGCCAGATTACCCACAGTATCCGTCGAGGTGAGAATTCGGTCGCGAATTCTGGTCTTACCCTGCTTAAACTTGACGGCCTTGGCCTGCAACATCAAATGTGGAAAATCGACGTTCCATTCATGCGGTGGTACGTAAGGACATTTCGTCAGATAACAGAGATCGCAAAGATAACAATGATCGACCACCTGCCAATAATCCTGTTTTGCCACGCCATCGACTTCCATGGTTTTTGACCCGTCCACCAGATCAAACAGCGTGGGAAAGGCATTGCAAAGACTGACACAGCGGCGGCAACCATGGCAAATATCGTAAACCCGCTCCAATTCCTTGAACAGTTTTTCCTCGTCATAATAAGCGGGATTGCGCCAATCGATAGGATGTCTCGTGGGGGCTTGCAGACTACCTTCGCGAAATGTTGATGTACTCATAAACGCACCGTATAAATAATCCAGAAACCAAGAGGCCGGGCATAACCCGGCCTCGCTATCGACTGATAAAAGCTTGTATTAACCTTTCAAGGTATCCAACGCTTTCTGAAAGCGGTTGGCATGAGAACGTTCAGCCTTGGCCAGTGTCTCAAACCAGTCCGCGATCTCAGCAAAGCCTTCTGTTCTCGCCGTTTTCGCCATACCGGGGTACATGTCGCTGTACTCGTGGGTCTCACCGGCGATGGCGGACTTCAGATTCAATTCAGTTGAACCGATGGGTTTACCCGTGGCCGGATCGCCGACTTCCTCCAGATATTCCAGATGACCGTGGGCATGACCGGTCTCGCCTTCCGCAGTGGAGCGAAAGACCATTGATACGTCGTTATAGCCTTCCACATCAGCCTTCTGCGCGAAATACAGATAGCGCCGGTTGGCCTGCGATTCACCGGCAAAAGCATCTTTCAGATTAGCTTCAGTTTTAGTACCTTTCAGGGACATGATATACACTCCTATCTTATTGTAAAATATAAATTATATTAAATTTTTAGAATTGGTCTAAGACTAAAAACTTTACTCCTTGAATACCCATATGTCAACTCAGAAATCTTAAAGAATCATTATCAACAGTATAGACATAATTGGTAAGATTCTTTCTATTAACCGTTGGAGATTTGTCGTGCCAATTAAGAAAAAAGAATTTGATTTTGAAAAAGCTTTGACGGAACTTGAAGAGTTGGTGGAAAAGATGGAGCAGGGAAATCTCAGTCTGGAAGTCTCGTTAAAATTATTTGAGCGGGGAATCGCATTAACCAGGGCGTGTCAAAAAGCACTCACCGAGGCTGAACAAAAGGTTCAGATACTGATGCGTGACAGCGGTAAAGAAGAGCTTGCTGATTTTGGACCTCAAGAATAATAATTACCGATGTCATTTGCAGAAAATCTAGCTAACTATCAAAACCGGGTAGAACTGGCCCTCGATTACTGGTTACCCAAATCCGAAATCCAACCGCATATATTGCACGAGGCCATGCGTTACGCTGTACTCGGCCATGGAAAAAGAATCAGACCAGCCCTGGTTTATTCGAGCGGGGCGGCATTTGGCGTTAATCCGCAGGAACTGGATGGCCCTGCCTGTGCCGTTGAAATCATACACGCCTATTCCCTGATTCATGATGACTTACCAGCTATGGATGACGATGACCTGCGCCGTGGCAAACCCACCTGCCACGTGGCATTTAATGAGGCCACGGCTATACTCGCCGGCGATGCACTGCAGGCACTGGCCTTTCACGTGCTGGCCCACGACAAAAATATCAAAATCAATGCCGAACACAGGATAAAAATGATCGACAAACTGGCTGTGGCCAGCGGTTCCAGAGGCATGGCGGGTGGCCAGGCCATAGACCTTGATGCAGTCGGCAAGAAACTGAACATCACGGAGCTGGAAAATATGCATATCCATAAAACCGGGGCCTTGATCCGCGCCAGTGTCGAACTCGGGGCGCTGTCATGTCCGGAGATTAAAACTTCGGAACTTGAACAGGTATCACATTTCGCCAAGTGTATAGGCCTGGCATTTCAGGTACAGGATGACATACTGGATATAGAAAGTGATACGGAGACGCTTGGCAAGCCACAGGGTTCGGATATGGCACGCAATAAACCGACTTATCCGGAACTGCTCGGATTAAACGGGGCGAAGGAAGTCGCCCGGAATTTGCACCTTGAGGCGCTTGCCAGCCTGAAAAATTTTGATGAAAAAGCAGACATGTTGCGGGGAATAGCCGATTACATCGTTAATAGAAAAAAATGACTTCAGAGCACATAACAACCCTGCAATCAAGATGAAGGCGTGATTAGGCATATAAAAAACTGTAAAATACAATTTTAAACAGGTAAATTTACCTACACTTATAAAGGAATCATGCACAGGGAGTGTGTGTATTGAGGAATCGAATATCACATGAATCAGTCAGTAAAAATCACT
>JACVQI010000066.1 GCA_015661095.1 Gammaproteobacteria bacterium | reverse complement strand
TGGGGGCGAGGAAATCCGCCAGGGCGTAATTGAATTGTCCGGCCGGTTTGCGGGTCTGCTGCCGCAGGCTGTGCAGGATGGTCAGGATGCCGTTCCGATCCTCGTTGGTATAAATCTCGATGTCATCATGACTGATGGAATTGGCGGGAAACAGACCGAAGACACCCCGGGCCGACAACCAGCGATCGGCGATGATGTGATCCAGCATGGCGCGGGCATCCTGATACAGCCGGGTTGCTACCTGGCCGACGGCAGGGTCGTCGAGTATGCGCGGGAATCTGCCGGCCAGTTCCCACACGGAAAAGAACGGGGTCCAGTCGATATAGCGTTCCAGTTCGTCCAGGGTATAATTCGGCAGAACGGTTACACCCAGTTGTCGCGGTATCGGCGGTGTATAATCCTGCCAATCCGTGGGCATGCGATTGTGCCTGGCCTCCGGCAATGACAGCCAGACGATGTGTTGTTGCCGGTCCTGGTGCCGCTCCCTGACCTTGTTGTATTCCTTTTCGATCTCCGCCGCATAATTCAATTTCTCCGTATCACTGAATAGCTTCTGCACCACGCCCACGGCCCGGGAGGCATCCTGCACGCGCACCACCGGCGCGTCATAACAGGGATCGATCATGACCGCGGTATGGGTGCGTGAGGTCGTCGCCCCGCCGATTAACAGTGGCAAGCTGAAATTCAGTCGCTGCATTTCCTTGGCGACATGCACCATTTCATCCAGCGATGGGGTGATCAGACCGCTGAGACCAATTATATCCGCGCCTTGTTCGATTGCCGTTTGCAGGATGGTTTCGGCGGACACCATGACACCCAAATCTATAACCTGGAAATTATTGCATTGCAGGACCACCGCCACGATATTCTTGCCAATATCATGGACGTCGCCTTTTACCGTCGCCAGGACGATTTTGCCCTGCGGTTTTTCGATGTATCCACCGTGCTGTTTTGCTGCTTCAATAAACGGGAGCAACCAGGCAACCGCTTTTTTCATGACGCGCGCGCTCTTCACCACCTGTGGCAAAAACATCTTGCCGGATCCGAACAGATCGCCCACGGTATTCATGCCGTTCATCAACGGTCCTTCAATGATCTGCAAGGGGTTGGGGTAGAGCTGTCGCGCCTCCTCCAGGTCGCTCTCGATATGATCGGTGATCCCGTGTACCAGCGCATGGCTCAGGCGCTCCTCGACCGGGCTGCGCCGCCAGGCTAGTTCCAGCTTTTGTTGCCGGGCGGTGTCCTGTCTGACGGTGGCGGCGAATTCAACCAGACGGTCCGTGGCATCGCTGCGCCGGTTCAGCAGGACGTTCTCGACCCGCTCCAGCAGATCCGGCGGAATGTCGGCATAAATGCCCAGTTGCCCGGCATTGACGATAGCCATGTCCAGGCCGTCCTCGATGGCATGATAGAGAAAGGCTGAGTGCATGGCTTCGCGCACCGGGTTATTGCCGCGGAAGGCGAAGGAGATGTTGCTGACACCGCCGCTAACCAGCGCATAAGGTAGATGTTCCTTGATCAGGCGCGTGGTTTCAAAGAAAGACACCGCCTGGTTGTCATGCTCCGGCATGCCCGTGGCAACTATCAGAATATTGGGATCGAAGATGATGTCCTCCGCTGGGAACCCAGCCTGATTGACCAGCATACTGTAGGCGCGTTGACAGATGGCGAAGCGGCGTTCCGTACTATCCGCCTGGCCCTTTTCGTCAAAGGCCATGACCACCACGGCCGCACCGTACCGGCGAATCAACCTGGCGCGTTCTATGAATTGCACTTCCCCTTCCTTCAGGCTGATGGAATTGACAATCCCTTTGCCCTGAATGCAGCGCAAACCGGCTTCCAGTACTGGCCAGCGGGACGAGTCCAGCATGATCGGGATGCGGCTGATGTCCGGTTCACCGGCGATCAGCTGCAGAAATTCCACCATCAAGGCGGCCGTATCCAGCATGCCTTCATCCATGCAGATGTCGATGATCTGGGCGCCGTTATTGACCTGCTGCCGGGCAATATCGAGCGCCCCCTCCAGATCGTTGGCCTTAATCAAATTCAAAAATCCGGGCGAACCGGCGACGTTGGTGCGTTCGCCGATATTGATGAAATTGGCTTCCGGTCTGACCACCAATGGTTCCAGACCGCTGAGCCGGCAAAGGCGCTCCAGTACTGGCACCGGCCGCGGCGGTAAATCCTTGATCGCGGTTGCAAAGGCACGGATATGCGCCGGGGTCGTGCCGCAGCAACCACCGATGATATTGACGAAACCGGCTTCGGCATATTCGCGCAGCATTCCCGCCATATATTCAGGGGTATCGTCATAAGCACCGAATTCATTCGGCAAGCCGGCGTTGGGATGAACACTGACATAAGTATCCGCGACCCCCGCCAGCTCTTCGACATATTGACGCAGGTCCCTGGCGCCGAAACCGCAATTCAGTCCGACAATCAGGGGCGTCGCATGCCGCAGGGAATACCAGAATGCCTCGATAGTCTGACCGGTGAGGGTACGCCCCGAGGCATCGGTAATGGTGCCGGAGAGCATGACCGGCAGGCGCAGGTTGTGTTCATTGAAGTATTGTTCCAGCGCGAAGATCGCGGCCTTGGCGTTGAGGGTGTCGAAGATCGTTTCCAGCATGATCAAATCGACACCGCCGGCTACCAGCCCCCGGATCGACTCCAGATAGGCATCGACCAGTTCCTGATAACTGACATTACGGAAACCGGGCCGGTTCACGTCGGGAGAAATGGTTGCCGTGCGGTTGGTGGGACCGAGCACGCCCGCTACGAACAGGGGTTTGTCTGTGGTGGTGTATTCATTCACCACGGCATGGGCGAGGGCGGCGCCGGTCCGGTTTAACTCGAATACCAGATCCTGCATCCGGTAATCGGCCATGGCGATGGCCGTGGAATTAAAGGTATTGGTCTCAATGATATCGGCACCGGCCTCGATGAAACTCCGGTGGATACCCGTAATGATATCCGGACGGGTGAGATTCAGCAGGTCATTATTGCCTTGCAAAGCGCAGGGATGCTGGCGGAAGCGCTCGCCGCGGAAGTCCTGTTCCCCGAGCCGGTGCGCCTGGATCATGGTGCCCATGGCGCCATCCAGCAACAGGATGCGCTGCTGTAAGAGCTCTTCCAGCAGGGTAGTCTGGTTGGTTTGCTGTGTTTCAGTCATAACGGCAATAAATAACTATCGACGTTATGGCGAGCAGAGTAGGTGGAACTGGTTATAGAAGACCGCTCCGCTTATCCTGTTCTCCATAACTATCAAAGCGAGCGCCGTTGGTTCTATACGGTGAGACATGAGCCTGTCGGCGAAAGCCGATGCAACGCTCCTCATGTCCAATGCCGGGGATTTTAAACCAGTGTTGGGCGAATATCCATTAAAAAGTGGGAATTATCCCATGCCGGGAATTTTATGTTCCGTCATGGTATATAATCCGTTACGTAATAAATCTTTTCAGGTAACTAATACCAATAAGAAGCATCAGCCAAAGTGGCCAACAGAATCTCAAAAGTCGTGACCCGCACCGGTGATGATGGCAGCACCGGCCTCGCGGATGGCAGCCGTATCGCCAAATCGGATCTGCGTATTGAAACCATGGGCGATATCGACGAACTGAACAGTTGCCTGGGGTTGTTACAGGCGCAGGGAATTGACGTGGCAATATCCGAATCACTGCTGGAAATTCAGCATAGGTTGTTCGATATCGGCGGCGAACTCGCATTGCCGGGAACAACCCGTATCGACAGCGCCTGTGTAAAGCAGTTAGAGGAATTGATCAAGCACTACAACAGGGAACTGCCGCCGTTGCGTGAATTCATACTACCGGGTGGCAATCAGTCCGCCGCCCTCAGTCATCTGGCCCGGGCAGTATGCCGCCGCAGTGAACGGCACTTGTTTCGGCTTGCGGAATCAGCCACAGTCAATCCCCACAGCACGATCTATATCAATCGCCTGTCCGACCTGTTATTTATACTGGCCCGGATTATGGCGCGACAGGATGGTGGCGTTGAGATCCATTGGCATAAAGACAACTAATCTCCGAACTATAATCAGCCTCTATCTGTCACATGCAGATGCACTATCCCCTGGCGGTAACTCCCGAAGCCGGTTCTTTTCTCGAAGTGGTGCAGGGCGTCTACTGGCTCCGGCTGCCACTGCCGTTTGAATTGAATCACATCAATGTCTGGTTGCTGGACGATGGTGATGGCTGGACGTTGATCGATGCGGGTGTTTCCATCCCTGCCACAAGGGTAGCCTGGGATCAGTTGTTCGCGACTGAACTCGGCCGCAAACCGCTGCGGCAGCTGATTGTAACGCACCTGCATCCCGATCATATCGGTCTCGCGAGCTGGCATTGCGAGCGCTTCGGCATCGATCTCCATGCCACCGAACCGACCATCAGGCGGGCTACGCGGCTGCTGCTGCATGCCGAAACCTTCAACCAGGAACTGGCAGCGGAATTTTACCGGGCGAATGGTGCTGCCGATCCGGACCGGATAGTCCGGTTTGCCTCCGGTCATTCCTATCGCCGCATTGTGGCGGGTATGCCGGAGCGGACGCACCGGATCGATGCCGGCATGACGATAACGATCGGCGACCGGGAGTGGGAGACGATCATTTCACACGGCCACGCCGAAGGGCATCTATCATTATATTGTCGTGAGGAAGGCCTGCTGATATCAGGCGATCAGATACTGCCTACCATCACCAGCAACATCAGCCTGTTTGAGGATGACCCGGACCTCAATCCCCTGCAGCAATATCTGGACTCCCTGGAGGTGTTCCGGCAACTGCCCGAAACCACACTGGTGTTGCCTTCCCATGGCAGAATATTTCGCGGACTGCATAAGCGGGTTGACGCCATAAGGGCGGCGCATATGGAGCGATCAGCGCTGGTGTATGGCTATTGCCGGGAGCCAGTCTCGGTCAACACTGTCGCCGGCAGATTGTTTCCCAGACAAATGGACGAAATCAACTCCTGTCTGGCTTTTGGCGAGACCTTTTCGCATTTGCGCTATCTGGAACAGCAGCGACGAGTGCGGCGGTTTTCGGAAAACGGGATCTGTCTGTTTCAGGCATAACCATGCCGGTCCACTTCGTGGTAACATCAGGTCCCGCAATGTTTACTAATTAACCAGAAGAGGAAGCTATGCCGATATTTACCCATATAACTGTAGGTACGAATAACCTGGACAAGGCCCGTATATTTTATGACAAGGTGCTGGCGCCGTTAGGGCTGAAGCGCTTGAGAGATATGGATAACGGTTCATTCTGGGGCGTGGATGCGCCGGAATTCTTTGTTCTGAAACCCCGCGATGGCAAGCCCGCCACGGTCGCCAATGGCCTGACCATCGGGTTCCGCGCACCGAATCAGAAAGCCATAGACGATTTTTATGCGATTGCCCTGAAAGAGGGCGGCAAGGATGAAGGTCCTCCCGGCAAGCGTGATTTCGTACCGGGCCTCTATGCCGCTTACGTCCGTGATTTAGATGGCCACAAAATTCTGGCCAGCTGCATGTTGTCGAAGTGATCCTGATATAAACACAAACACAGAGGCACAGAGCACACAGAGTATTTAAAATAAAACAATTAAATTATATTAAATATCTCCAAATCATCCTTTTCAGGGAAAGAGAGACATAAAATAAATAGAATTATTTATTTTTTCTTTTCTCTGTGTTCTCTGTGTCTCTGTGTTTAATCCTTACCGGTTGGGTGTATGGCCCAGGGCCATGCCGGAGATGATCAGTTTCTGCACGTTGGAGGTGCCTTCCACCACCTGTAATGACTTGGCGTCACGGTAGAAGCGTTCCGCCGGATACTCAGTGGAAAATCCGTAAGAGCCGAAGATTTTCATGCATTCGTTGGCGGCATGCACCGCTGCTTCGGAAGCAGCAAATTTGGCCATGGAGGTTTCATACTGGTTGGGTTTCCCCTGATCCTTGAGCCAGGCCGCGCGGTAAACCAGCAATTGCGCCGCCTGGTGTTCGACCGCCATCTCCGCGATCTGTGACTGGATCATCTGGTGTTCGGAAATGCGCTTGCCGAACTGGACGCGTTCGTTGGCGTAATTGATCGCCAGGTCCAGTGCCCCACCGGCCACGCCCAGGGCGCCGGCGGCACAACCAAGCCGGGTATTGTTCAACTGCCACATGCAGATCTTGAAGCCGTCACCGGGCTCGCCCAGGATCGCATCCTTTGGAATGCGGGCGCCTTCGAAAAAGAATTCCCCCGTGGGCGCGCAATGCAGGCCGAGCTTAGTTTCGATGGCGCGGGCAGTGCAACCCTTGAGCGTTTTCGGTTCGATGATGAAGGCCGAGATGCCTTTGTGTTTTTTCTCACGGTCCGTGTAGGCATAGAGCAGACCGGCATCGCCGACGTGGGCATTCGAAATCCAGATCTTGCTGCCGTTGATTTCCCAATGATCACCGGCGTCCTTCGCGACAGTGCGCATACTGGCGACATCGGAACCGGTGTTCGGTTCGGTCATGGCGAAGAATCCGAGTTTTGTGCCGTCGATCCAGCCGGGGATGTATTTCCGTTTCTGTTCCTCGGTGCCGAATTTTTCCACGGTCAGGGCTGGGCCGAGGTTCTGCATGTTGAAGGGCAGACGCCAGGAGGCGGACACTTTGGCGATTTGCTCTGCAATCAGTACCGACTCCATGAAGCCCATGCCGTTGCCGCCGAGTTTTTCAGCGACGACGCAGGAAAAGAAACCCAGTTCGCCCATGCGCGCCACTCGATCGATGCGGAACTCATGGTTGCGCTCCTCTTCCTGCAGGGTCGGGGCGATGTCCTCCGCGGCGAAGCGTTTGGCCGTATCCTGTACCAGCAGTTGTTCTTCGGTCAGTTCAAAATTCATGTCACGGTACTCTTGTCCGGGTTAATCGTCACTGGGCTCAATCAGCACCAGTACGGCGTCTTCATCGACCTGATCGCCTTTTTGCACTTTTACTTCGATAACCTTGCCGCTGCAGGGCGCATAGATGATGTTTTCCATCTTCAATGCTTCGATGATTAACAGGTCGTCATCTTCTTCCACGGTGTCGCCCGCCTTGACGTGTACTTGCCAGATGTTGCCAGCTAATGGTGCCAGTACTTTTTCGGACATAAGTTATCTCCTGTGTGGTTATTTGAGCATTGCCAGAAAGACCCCGGCGGCGATCAGAGTGCCGATGACGCCGGCGATATTGGGGCCCATGGCGAACATGATTATATAGTTTTTCTTGTCGGCGGCCGTGGCCATTTTTTGCGCGACGCGTGCCGACATCGGCACCGCCGAGACGCCGGCCGCGCCGATCAGGGGGTTGATCTTATTACTGGTGAACAGATTCATCAGCTTGGCCAGGATGATGCCGCTGGCCGTGCTGCACATGAAGGCGAGCAAGCCCAGTACGAAAATGAAGATCACATCGCGACGAAAGAAGGTATCGGCATTCATGGTAGCGCCGACGCTGACACCGAGGAAGATGGTAACGATGTTCAACAAGGCATTCTGGGCGGTGTCCGATAGACGTTCCACCACCTTCGATTCGCGGAACAGATTGCCCAGCATGAACATGGCCATGAGCGGGGCTGAAGGCGGCACCAGTAAAATGATCACCACGGTGGCAACGACCGGGAACAACAGTTTTTCATTGTGGGTAATCTTGCGGCCTTTATGCATCCGGATCTTGCGTTCTTTTTCGGTAGTCAACAGCCGCATGATGGGCGGCTGGATGATCGGTACCAGCGCCATATAGGAATAGGCCGCGACGGCGACCACACCCAGCAACTGGGGCGCCAGCTTAGAGGCCAGATAAATGGTCGTTGGGCCGTCCGAGCCACCGATGATGCCGATGGATGCCGCTTCCGGGAGGGTGAAACCCATGGCATAAGCTACGAAGAAGGTGATGTAGACGCCGACTTGCGCACCGGCGCCGAGGAAAATCAGCCGCGGTTGGGACAATAGAGGGCCGAAATCGGTGAGGGCGCCCAGCCCCAGAAAGATCAACGGCGGGATGATTTCCCATTCAATGCCGTAATGATAGAAACGCCAGAGCAATCCCTGTCCCTCTGTCATCAACTCGGCGTTCGGCAGGTTCGCCAGCAGGATGCCAAAACCGATGGGCAGCAGCAGCAGGGGTTCATATTGTTTCTTGATGGCGAGATAAATCAAGGTCAGGCCGATCAGCCACATGCCCAACAAGCCCGGCGTCACGGACCACAGGCCCATATTATGGATAAACCCCATGCTTAATGGTTGCCTTGGTCTGGTTTTTGTTCCAGATGTTCGGCGACAAAGGTCATAAGTCGGATCATCACATACAGCACGGCCATGCCGGCGAATACACCGATGATGCCGTTAATAAAGACCGAAATTGCCTGTTCCAAGGGATATTATTCTCTTTGTTGTCTTGCGTTGCGTGTTAACCCCTGATGATGCGGGGCAGTATCATCTGATGCCGTGGACAGATGGACCTGGGCAACTGATATGCGGCCCCGGCAAACGCCTTCAGGTAGTTACGCAGGCTGTCCAGTTTAACAACTTCATCGACGAAACCATAGCGGGCGCAATAATCGGGCTGCGAAGTATCGTGATAGCGTTTTACCAGCTCGTTCATCTTGGCCGCGAGCGGTTCCAGCGGTTTGCCGTCATCCTTGTCCTTGAGCACGCGCCGGCCATAGTTGGCGACTGCGGCTGTTTCCCCGTGCATGACGGCAATCTCCGTTGCCGCCGTGCCGAGGGTAAAGGCATTGTGGCGGTTGGCATTGGGACCGCACATCACATAATGGGCCGCGGCGTTGCCTTTACGCAGCATCACCAGCAGCATTGGTACCGGGGTTTGCTGGATCGAATAGATCAGGGACTGGCCCATGCCAAGCAACTCCGCCTTCTCCGCCACGTCGCCGACGTCGATACCGGTGGTATCCTGGAACCAGATGATCGGAATGCGATCACGGCCGCACAGGGTGACGAACTCATTCAACTTGATCAGGCCCTGGCGGTAGAGTTTGCCGCCGATGCCGGGATAATCGGCATACTCGGGATAGCCCTTGCCCAGGAAACCCTGGCGGTTGCCGATACAGGCCACTAATTGGCCGTCCATCTTGCACAGGCCGGTGTAGACCTCCGGGCCGTAATCGGGACGGAATTCCAGGTGCTCGCTGCCATCCACCAGACGGGCGAGAATTTCCTCAAAAGAATAGACTTCCTTTTGATTAAAGGGCAGCAGGGAATAGAGATCGGTGGTCGGGAAGGCCGGCTCGGCCGGTTTTGCCACCTGGAAAAAATCTGGCGCGTAG
>JACVQI010000254.1 GCA_015661095.1 Gammaproteobacteria bacterium | reverse complement strand
TGACGATATTCCTTTCTGAGAATAGCCATTAATTCTTCTCCGGGTTTAGCTGGTAATCAGCTACCAGTTTTATGAACCCCTGGTTTGAGCAACTTAACGACGGGCATAACCTATGCAGATGAAATCGATATCCACCATAACTTTCCTGTATTTAACTACGGCCCTGCCGCTCAACGCCGTCGCGCAAAACGTTGATCCTTTTGCCCACATGCCCACACCGGCCTTTGCCGGCCAGACCCGGGCCCCGGCGGTCAAAACCTCGATCAGCATCAAGGTGGAAACATTATTAAGCAATCTAACCGGTCCCCGGTCGCTGGCGGTGTTGCCGGACGGCAAGGTGCTGGTCACGGAAGGCGCCGGCACGATCCACATTATCCATGCGGATGGTACCGTCACCGGCCCCGTCAGCGGCCTGCCGCCGATCCGCTCGGTGATGGGACGCAGCCTGAATGACTTCATCGTGGACGCCAATTTCGCCCAGAACCGGCGGGTATTTTTCACTTACTCAGCACCGCCGGATGGCGAACCCGGCGGACCGAAAACCCCGGCGGATCGGGAGGCCTGGAGCAAGTTATCAGCGCAGGAACGCCAGGCGCATCCCTTCCAGATCGGTCGCGTGGCCAGCGCCCGCCTGAGTGAAGATTGCAGCCGTCTGGAGAACGTCAAGATCATCTACAGCGTCCTTGGTCGCCGCCTGGTCTCCGGTAAGGACGGCAAGCTGTTCATCACCACCTGGGGTTATACCGAGCAAGATCTACCGCTTATACAGAAACTGGACAACACCATCGGCAAAATGTTACGCCTGAACGCCGACGGCTCCGTGCCCAAGGACAATCCCTTCGTCGGTCACGCCGACGCGCTGCCTGAGGTCTATGACTACGGTCACCGCGATCCGGACGGCGCCTTTCTGCATCCGCAAACCGGAGAGTTATGGAACATCGAGCACGGCCCCATGGGTGGTGATGAACTGAATATCATCCGCCCCGGTAATAATTACGGCTGGCCGGAAGTAACCTATGGCCGAAATTATGACGGCACCGCTGTTTCGGAACTGACGCAACGCGAAGATACCACGCAGCCGATCTACTACTGGTACCCGTCGGTCGCCCCCGCCGGACTGCTGTTCTACACCGGCACGCTGTTCCCCGAATGGCAGGGGAATATCTTCGTTGGGACCATGAGCCCGACCCAGGGCAAGTTTCTGGCACGGCTGGTCATAGATGGCGAAAAAGTTGTTGCGGTGGAACACCTGCTGGGCGAGCGCGACCGGCGGGTACGCAATGTCGCGCAAGGCATTGATGGTGCGCTGTATGTCTTGACGGATTCAGAAAACAACGATCAAACCAACCGCCATTTCGTCGGTGAAGTGTTACGACTGACCCCCACCAGATAGCGGCAGCAGCGTAAGATACTTGTCATTCCGGGCTTGACCCGGAATCTAGTAGAATGAGTACCGCACAGTGTGCGTTCCTTCATTTAACTGGATACCGGTTTTCACCGGTATGACGAAGAACATCTAGCGATATTAGGAATTTTTATTTAACGTTTGCGATATGTCTATTAAAACCCGTGTTGAACTGCTCAAACGGCGGCGCACCAAGATCGTCGCCACCCTGGGCCCTGCCTCAGCAACTCCTGAAATGATCAGCAACCTGGTCGCGGCCGGTGTGAACGTGTTCCGGCTGAACATGTCGCACAGTGATCACGAATTTCATCGTACGGTTTTTCACCATATCAAAACCATCCGCGAGCGACTCGATGAACCGGTAGCGGTGCTGGCTGACTTGTGCGGCCCCAAGATCCGCACCGGTCAATTCCAGGACGGCTCTGTACAACTCGAACCCGGTAAACCCGTAACCGTCACGACCCGCGATGTCATCGGTGTATCGGGACTGATCCCGTCACAATATCAGGCACTGGCACAGGACGTCCGGGCCGGCAACCGAATATTGTTGGATGATGGCAACATGGAGCTCATGGTGGAACGCGTCGATGGCACGGAGATCAGTTGTACCGTCGTGCATGGCGGCAAACTGAAAAACCACAAAGGCATCAATTTGCCGGGTGTGAATGTATCAGCGCCTTCCCTGACCGATAAAGATAAAAAAGATGCCGAATTCGCCCTCGGGCTGGGCGTGGATTTTCTGGCCCTGTCCTTCGTGCGCCGGGCCGCCGACATTCAGGAGTTACGGCAACTGATCACGGCGCTTCATGGCAGAGCGGCCATCGTCGCCAAAATTGAGAAACCGGAAGCGCTCGAAGACGCGACGCAGATCATGGATAGCACTGATGCCATCATGGTCGCCAGGGGCGATCTGGGCGTCGAGCTGAATCCCGAAGAAGTGCCGGTGGTCCAGTCACAGCTGATTGAATTGGCTCGGCGCAAATTCAAACCGGTGATCGTCGCCACGCAGATGCTGGAGTCCATGATCGATCACGCCCGGCCGACTCGCGCCGAGGTAACGGATATTACACATGCCGTCACCCAGGGGACAGACGCCGTGATGTTGTCGGCGGAAACGGCCTCCGGTGCCTATCCCATCGAAGCGGTTAAAATCATGGACCGCATCGCACGCCAGACGGAAGCGATATTATGGGAGAGTGGGGCCTATGCTTCCGGACCGGTAGTCAATATCCGGCCGCCTATACCCGTATGGGACGCGATAGCGAATTCGGTGAACAACATGGCGCATCAACTCAGCGCCAGGGCGGTAATGGTCATGTCCAACAGCGGCATTTCGGCCGCTACTGTGGCCTCGGCCAGGCCGGCCGCGCCGGTCATTGCCATGACCAATGATCCCGCCATCCATCGGCGTATGGCCATGCTATGGGGCGTCATTCCCATCCTGAGCGAAAAGGTCGGCACCCTGAACCCGAACCAGCTCGCCAAGGATGTCGCCAAACAACTGGGGCTGGCGAATACGGGGCAATATGTATTGCTGGTACGAGGGTTCCACAACGATGCAGAATTGAATACGCCGACGATTACGGCGTTGTTGGTTTAAGGAACCTCGGTTAACTCAGAGGGCACGTCCGGTACAGAGACGTGCTGGCTCTGAAATGCCCAGGAAGGACTTATTCAGAGCTTCCTTAAATAAA
>JACVQI010000253.1 GCA_015661095.1 Gammaproteobacteria bacterium | reverse complement strand
ATATTGCCTGCCCTTGACCGCGAAGCTCACCGGATAACCGGTTACCTGCGAGCCGAGATTGGTCTCCCACAGGATCTTGCCGGTTTCCTGGTCATAGGCGCGGAAGCGGCCGTTGATATCACCACCGAACAGCAGTCCGCCGGCGGTGGCCACCAGCGAAGTGGTCGCCGCGCGTTGTTCGAATTTCCACTGCACCTTCCCGGTCTCGGCGGAGATGGCGTAGATGGAACCAACCTTGTCGGTACCCGGGGCCAGCATGTGTTCCATCAGCACTCCATAGATTTCCGTGGTGCGTGGGTCATCAGTAATGGCAGTGACATCCATGCATGTGTTCTGCATGGGATAAAACATTATGGTGCTGACGGGATTGTAGGCACCCGCCGGCCAGTTTTTACCGCCGCCGGAATTGGGACAAACCCGGCGTTTATCGCCCACCTTGTTAAACACCGTGTCCGGATTCACTGTCACGGCGCCGGTAGCGCCATCGATATCTTTGACCACGTTCTGGTATATGGTCGGCGTGGCCCAGAGAAACTCGCCGGTGGCGCGATCCAGGGTATAAACGATACCAGTCTTGCCCGGTATGCCGGTGACCACCTTGCGTTTCTCACCCGGTTTCAGTTTCGGGTTGATCCATTTCACCGCAGCAGGATCCGGCGCCACTGTGATATCCGCCAGGATCCGTTCGAAGGTATGATCGAGGTCCCAGTGATCGATGACATGCTGGTAGTACCAGGTCAGTTTCCCGCTATCGGCGTTCAGGGCCAGCGTCGAGTTATGATAGAGGTGCTGCTGGTCGTTCCCGCCGAGTACGAATTTGGGCGCCGGCGAGGTCACGGAGGTGCCGATCAGGACCAGGTTCAGTTCAGGGTCGAAAGAAGGCACCAGCCAGCTGCCGACCTGGCTGCGATATGCATAGGGCAACTTGCCCCAGGTGGGCTTCGCAACGTCGGGTTTCTCGATAGTTCCGAAACGCCAGAGTTCCTTGCCGGTTTTCGCGTCATGGGCGGTGATCACACAGGGTTCCGGTCCCGCATTCAGTTCGCAACCGCGGCCGGAGACGACCTTGCCGTTGGCGACAATCGGACCGGAGGTCTGCTGGGACGGCGCAGTGAGATAATCCAGCACGCGGGTTTCCCAGGTCAGTTTGCCGGTCCGCGCATCCAGGGCATACAGATAATCATCGAAGCTGTTGTCGAAGATCAGATTGTCATAGATGGCCAGGTTGCGGTTTATGGAGGGGAAAGGGATGCGGAGATCGGTGGGCATCTTGCGGCGGTATTCCCAGATCAGATCGCCGCTGGCCGCATCGATGGCCTGGATCACATCATTCGGGTTGGGCAGGTACATGATGCCGTTGTAAACCAGCGGCGTCGCTTCCTGTAACCCCGGCGCCATTGGCCGCGACCAGACCAGGGCCAGTCCCTTGACATTGCCGCGTTCGATTTGTTTTAAGGGACTATAGCCCCAACTGTTCAGGGTGCGTCGCCACATCAGCCAGTCACCATCCGCGGGGTTTTGCAACATGGCATCCGTGACCGGAACAAAATTATCCACGGCGGCATGGACCGTGGCCGGCAGACTGATAAACTGAATCGCAAGCGGCAGGGCTAGATTAACAATTAGGCGTTTCATCTGTTTATATCCTGGTGATGGGCTTGAACACCCGGGTAAATGTTTGCCGGCAATACCTATAATTTTTTATTACTGCAATATTGCCAGGTTCTGGTGACATTAATTATATAACTGGTACCTGCTTCACAGGATAACTTTTAAGACCGTTCCGGTAAAGCCATCACCGGCCTCTTTACATTGTCGCCGCGTCGGAAGGGAACCGGGTGGCGTAAATCGGCGAAAACAACCGCAGCGCAGCCTGCTGATGACAGGATCAGTCGGCGGACATGCCGTTTCGTGATCGTGCTACACTACTCATCGATCTGGCTCTCAACCTGTCCGGGAATCGATGTGATGAGATTATTTTCCTGCCTTTTGATTATTTTTTGTCTGCATGGTAGCAATGCAAGAGCTGATTATGACCATGGCATGCGGTACGCCTTCGTCGCCAGCGCGGAACGGCAGTCAGTGTCGATTATTGACCTGCATGACCGGCGTCTGGCCGAGACCATACAACTGCAACAGCGGCCCGGAAGTATCGTCGCCTCCGACCGGCTCGATGCGCTGATAATCGCTTATCCGAAAACCAGGCAACTGGGCTTAATCGATCTGTCATCCTCCACACTCAAACAAAGTTATTATGATCTGGGGCTGACGCCCGACTCTATCAAGCTGGATCCGGCAGGCGACAAGCTCGCAGTCTATGACCAGAGCCTCGCCGTGCTGGAGATACATAATCTGCAACAGCGTCAACTACTGGTCAGGCTGGAAAACATCCACACCAGCGTACCGCTGACCTTCAACCGGGATGGACAATACATTTTCTGGGTGGATGCTGATGGTCAATTACACAGCAGTGATCTGAAAGGCAATACCAGGTCGGTAAAACTCGCTGAAAACAGCGCCGGGCTGTCCGCCATGACGCGCAGCGTGGATGGCTCCATGGGCTTTGTCAGCGACGCCCTGGCGGGGACAGTCTACGTGATAAATCTGCGCCTGATGACGTTGATAAAGGCAGTAGCTGCCGGCAAAGGACCGGGCCGCCCCTGGGGCACTGCCGACGGCCAGACTATACTGGTACCGAACCAGCAGAGCGGCACCATTACCGCTATTTCAACCTTTACCCTGGAACCCCTGTACACCATCGAGACTACGGCCAATCCTGTTGCCATCAATACCGGCTGGCTGGATACCACCGCCGCCGTCATGAGCAATTCGGGCGATGTCAGCCTGATAAGCCTGCTCAGCAAAAAAATCATCAGACGGCTCAGTTTGCACGGCAGGCCGCGGGCGGGCGTAGTCACCTCTGACTCGCGCCTGCTGGCTCTGCCGGTTGCCGGCAGCAGCGATTTGTATATTTTCGATATGAAATCCCTGTCGGTGGAAGAGCGCATCATCGATCTGCCTGCAGACCTCGGCGATGCCAGCCTGGCCATTTCTAACAATCTCTGTCATTAACCCCTGGTTGCACTTCCAGGGTTTACGCAAAATAGCCGT
>JACVQI010000065.1 GCA_015661095.1 Gammaproteobacteria bacterium | reverse complement strand
TATCCAGTCGGTGAATCAGATCCCCGTGTTAACTGCCGCCGAGGAAAAAGAGCTTGCCATTCGCTTTCGTGACCACAATGACATAGCGGCGGCACGCAGCCTGGTATTGTCGCATTTGCGATTTGTCGTCCGGGTCGCGCGTGGTTACAGCGGCTATGGGCTGTCCCAGGCTGACCTCATCCAGGAAGGCAACATCGGCCTGATGAAGGCAGTTAAACGCTTCAATCCGGAAATCGGCGTGCGACTGATATCCTTTGCCGTCCATTGGATCCGGGCCGAGATGCATGAATTTATCCTGCGTAACTGGCGCGTGGTAAAAATCGCGACCACCAAAGCGCAACGCAAACTGTTTTTCAATCTGCGTTCCGCCAAGAAACGTCTGGGCTGGTTAAATAACGATGAAGTCACGGCCATCGCCAAGGACCTGGGGGTTTCCACAACGGACGTTCTGGAGATGGAAAAAAGACTGGGTTCGCATGACACTTCCTTCGATACCCCCGTGGCGCAGGAAAGCGAGGACAACGAACTCAGCATACCTGCGGGCTATCTGGAAGATCAGCGGCTGAATCCGGAACAGGAAATGGAACTGTTGCAAAACGAAACGCTCGAGCAGAACAAATTGACATCGGCCCTGAACTCGCTGGACGATCGCAACAAAACCATCATCCGGAAACGCTGGTTGCTGGAAAATAAATCAACCCTGCATGATCTGGCCGAGGAATTCGGTGTTTCTGCCGAACGCGTCAGGCAATTAGAACAAAACGCCTTGAAAAAACTTAAGGCGGCTATGATATCAGCTTAACGCAAACGGCCCGTCCAGGGCCGTTTTGCTGTCCCGGGGACGTACATATCTGAAACCCCTGCATTGCCGCAACACTTAATAATAACCGTAAGAAACAGGATTGGCCGTCGGTTCTTAATGAACCGCTGATTAACCCAGGGATTCCATCGTGTACAAGGAGGTGCCGGCATTTTACATACAGGCATCTGTTAGAAAAATCTGGCCCTTAATCTGTTTTGTAGTGGTAACCGCCGGGCGGGTCACATTTCGCGTACGACCAAAGGTATGTAGTGATCCAGTATCAGGAACGTGAACAACACCGCCAGGTAGAGAATGGAATAGGAGAAGGTACGCATCGCCAGGCTGTCACTATGATCGACCTGCATCCGGACGGCATGGTATAAAAACCCCAAGCCCAGCGCGATGGCGCCAAACAGATAAACCGGGCCGCACATCATAGTGAGATATGGCAGCAGACTGATCAAACACAGGACAATGGTATAGAGGAGAATATATTTTCGGGTAAACTCGACGCCATGGGTAACCGGCAGCATGGGGATATTCACGGTTGCATATTCTTTACGGCGAAAAATTGCCAGGGCCCAGAAATGCGGCGGAGTCCAGGCGAAAATAATCAGAAACAGCAATAGGGACTGCGGATCCAGGTTGTTGGTGATCGCCGTCCATCCGAGCACGGGCGGAGCGGCACCGGCAACTCCGCCGATGACAATATTTTGCGGTGTGGCCCGCTTCAGATACATGGAATAAATGAAACCGTAACCAATCAGAGAGAACAGTGTTAATAATGACGTCAATACATTCACGTAAAACGTCAAAATCAGCATGGACGCTGTTCCCAGGACCATGGCAAACAGACTGGCGGAGGCGCTCGAAACACTACCCCGTACCAACGGCCGGCTTTGGGTGCGCAGCATCTCGGAATCTATTTTCTGATCCACTACCTGATTGATGACCGCTGCCGAAGCGGCGGCCAGCCAGATACCCAGGGACGCCAAAATCAGGAGACGCAGGGGAACCATGCCGGGCGTAGACAGCAACATGCCGACAATGGCCGTGAAGACAATCAAGGCAACGATTCTTGGTTTGCAGAGGGCCAGATAGTCAGGCCATCGCGCCGTCAGGCTTGTTAATGTGTTTAGCAACTATCGCTCCCGACTATGTCATTGTATAACGCGTATGAAACACCAGTGCCAGCATGCTTAATAATAACAGTGCCGCAACGCCATTATGGGTAACTGCCACAGCTATCGGCAAGGTTAATAAAATATTGGCGACGCCAAGCGAAAACTGGGTAAGCAATACCAGTAACAGGATGACACCAGCCAGTTTAATCTTCGGACCAGTATCCAGAATAGCTCGGATCGCTACATAACCGACAAGAGTCAGGGTAATAAGCGCCCCCAGACGATGACTCATGTGTACGGCGGTTCGCGCCGGACCTTCCAGTACTCCGAACTCATAATTGACGCCAAGACCACGCCACGGGATAAATCCTTCGATGAAATCCATGGGCGGCCACCACCGGCCCTGGCATAACGGCAAATCCGGGCAGATTAAGGCCGCATAATTGGCTCCCGTCCAGCCGCCCAGCGAGATCTGAAGCGCGACAACTATCAAACCAAGCAGCGCCCAGACCCGGAGCGGGTGTTGATCGGTCCGGGTGGCGGGCGCACCTCGACTGCTTTTCATATAAGTCCAGGCAAGCAATGCCAATATCGTCATCCCGCCCAGCAGGTGTCCCATGACTATGATCGGCTTTAATAACAGGGTGACGGTCCACATACCAAGCAGCGCCTGAAATACAACCAGCCCGACCAACAGCAATGGCACCACCAGTTGCTGGCCGGGCCGCGACCGGTTCCGCCAGGCCAGGAAAGCGCTGATGAGGATCAGCGTGCCGAGGGTGCCGGCCGCATAGCGATGCACCATTTCCTTCCAGGCTTTGGCCGGCTCCAGCGGTCGGGAGGCGTAGATTTCATTCGATGCATCAATCTTTTCCTGGGTATCGGGAACGACGACCTTGCCATAACAGCCCGGCCAGTCCGGGCAACCCAGACCGGCATCGGACAATCGCGTATAGGCCCCCAGGACAACAACGACAAATGTCAGCAGCATGCTAATACGGGTAAGATGTAAAAACACGATATCTCCTGATTTGAATCCGGCCGGGTTTGTAGTTACATTCGTGCGTGTAAATATTTTTTGATCATTCTCAACCAATCCTGGAAAACTTAAATAACAGCTTTAGATCCTTGATAAATCCCGATGGATTCGCTTCAACAGAATAATTCATCATCAGATTTCTCAATGGATCAATAACATAAAATCGCTGCAAGTCTACCGGCCGTACCGAATCTGTCAATTTAAAAGTTAAATACAACTTCTCTGGTGCTTGGGTTATAAATTTCCCCGGGCCCAGGCTCGGGGATTTATTGGTGCGCTTAAATAACTTCCAATTATATCCAGTCCTGGACGGAGTAAAAATTTATAACACCCGGCGCTGGTTATGATCCTGCGACAAGCATTTGAATTAAGATTTTGAACTTGAAAATAGCTGTTATTTTTACTGAATACTGATAATTGGCGTAAATTATATTGACTTGAATATGAACAGAGGTTAACTTCATGTCCCCGTATTGCAGCGCGGAATCCTAAGTATTTATTTATCCCCGCTAATTGTCTAAAAAAGGCGGCTGCAAACTCGCAATGATTTTTTATTTGTAACCCGTTTTGTAACGGACTGTTTTGTTAAACAATCACTCCAAAATATTAACAATAAAACTGAAGGATAAATAATCCATGCCTTTAGCAGTTGTCATAATTTTATTAGTAGTGGCTACTATCATTTTCCACTTCGCCAGTCCATGGTGGTTCACGCCCATCGCATCCAACTGGGGAGCTATAGACACAACAGTTAATATCACCATTTGGGTAACCGGGGTGGTATTCATTGCAGTTAACCTGTTTCTGGCCTATGTCATCGTAAAATACCGCCACAAGGATGACGGCAGGGCCCACTACGAACCTGAAAACACAAAGCTTGAAGTCTGGCTCACCAGTATTACGGCCCTTGGCGTTGCCGCCATGCTGGCTCCTGGCCTGTTCGTCTGGGCGGATTTTGTCAATGTTCCAGAAGATGCCGCGGAAGTTGAGGTTGTTGGTCAACAATGGCGCTGGTCCTACCGTTTTCCCGGTGCGGACGGTGTTTTCGGCAGCACAGACATTCCCAATATGAGCGTGGATAACCCGTTTGGTATCAGTCCTGACGACCCGGCCGGCCAGGATGATATTCTGGTTAACGACAATACGGTACACGTACCATTAAACAAGCCTATTAAGTTTTTATTAAGATCAAAGGATGTTCTGCACGACTTCGCCGTTGCCGAGTTTAGAGTGAAGATGGACCTGGTGCCGGGCATGGTCACTTATATCTGGCTGACACCGACTAAAACCGGAACATATGACATCCTGTGTGAAGAACTATGTGGTATGGCCCACTACGCCATGCGCGGTGCTGTTGTGGTCAATGAGGAAAATGAATTTGATTCATGGTTGAGCGAACAACCTACCTTTGCCCAGACGGTCGCGCGACCCGTAGGTGATCCTGTTGCAGGGCAGGCTTTTTTTGCCGTTTGTGCCGCTTGTCATGGCCCTCAGGGCGAAGGCAACCTTGCATTAAACGCCCCGAAAACCGCGGGACAGGAAGGCTGGTATATAAAGAAGCAAATCAATTCATTCAAAAGCGGTTTCCGCGGTGCCCATAAAGACGATATTTACGGCCTGCAGATGGCTCCTATGGCCGCGATCCTGGTCGACGAAAATGCAATCGACAATGTTATTGCCTACATTAACACCTTGCCAGACAATCCTCCGGAAACCTCGGTTACAGGCGACGCTGCTCGCGGGGAAAAGTTATACACAACCTGTGCGGCATGTCATGGGCGGCAAGGCCAGGGGATCTGGTCCCAGGACGCGCCGCGTCTTGCCGGGATGACCGACTGGTATCTAGTACAGCAATTAAAGAATTTTAAAGCCGGCGTCCGGGGCGACCATGCCAGTGATTTCCAGGGCCGGCAAATGGCGCTGCTGTCACTCATGTTGAAGGACGAGCAGGCAATCCATGACATTGTTGCTTATATAAACACTTTATGATGTGTTTATTAAAACAAAATATATTATTGTATTAAAGTGAATATCAAACGACCTCATATAGAACCAGCAAGCAGGGGGAACCGATGGCGTATGTAGCAATTGCGGACCGCGATCATGAACATCATCTTCATGATCCACAAACCTTCATAACAAAATATATCTGGAGTCAGGACCATAAAGTTATTGCCATTCAATACGGGATTACGGCAATTTCAGTCGGTGTGCTGGCCATGATATTGTCCGCCATGATGCGTTTGCAGTTGGCGTTTCCGGATGTGTTTTCGTTTATTACTCCGAACAACTACTACCAGTTTGTCACCATGCACGGCATGATCATGGTGATTTATTTACTGACCGCGTTGTTTCTGGGCGGTTTCGGTAATTTCCTGATCCCGCTGATGTGCGGCGCCCGGGACATGGTCTTTCCCTATGTGAACATGCTCAGCTTCTGGGTTTACCTGTTGTCCGTAATAATATTGATGGCAAGCTTCTTCGTGCCCGGCGGGCCTACCGGCGCCGGCTGGACCTTATATCCACCACAGTCAATCCTGCCGGGCACGCCGGGTACGGACTGGGGCATATTATTTATGCTTATCTCTCTGGCTGTCTTTATTGTTGCCTTCACCATGGGCGGCCTGAATTATGTAACAACGGTGCTGCAGGCCCGCTGCCGCGGGATGACCCTGATGCGCATGCCTTTGTCTGTATGGGGCATCTTCGTCGCGACCATCCTTGGTTTGCTGGCTTTCCCGGCATTGCTGGTGAGTGCGGTTATGATGATCCTGGACAAGACCATAGGCACCAGTTTTTTCATACCCGCCGTACTGTCCATGGGAGAATCGCTTGATCATCTCGGCGGCAGCCCTATTCTGTTCCAGCACCTTTTCTGGTTCTTCGGCCATCCTGAGGTCTATATAGTTGCCCTGCCGGCGTTTGGTATTATTTCCGACCTGATCAGCACTCACGCACGCAAGAATATCTTCGGCTACCGGATGATGGTGTGGGCTATCGTCGCCATCGGCGCCCTGAGTTTTGTGGTCTGGGCACACCATATGTATGTCAGCGGTATGAATCCTTACTTCGGCTTCTTCTTTGCTACAACGACGTTAATTATCGCCATTCCAACAGCCATCAAGGTTTACAACTGGGTATTAACGCTGTGGCAGGGCAATATCCGTTTTACCGTACCGATGATGTTCGCTATCGGCTTCATTTTTACCTTTACCCACGGCGGCCTCACGGGGCTGTTTCTCGGTAATGTCACTGTCGATCTGCCCCTGTCGGACACCTATTTCGTCGTCGGCCACTTCCATATGGTAATGGGCGTATCACCGGTGCTGGCTGTATTTGGGGCCATCTATCACTGGTTTCCGAAGATCAGCGGCCGTATGTTCAATGAAACCCTGGGCAAATGGCATTTCTGGCTGACATTCCTCGGCACCTATTCTATATATCTGCCCATGCATTATCTGGGTATCCTGGGTGTGCCGCGGCGTTATTACGCGAACGGAATTACGGACTTTATTCCGGAATCCGCTCAAACCATGAATGTCGGCATCACCATCGCGGCCTTGCTGGTCGCGGTCGTTCAAATAATATTTTTCGTCAATATCATCTGGAGCCTTCGCAACGGTAAAAAAGCGGACAGCAACCCCTGGGGCGCCACCACCCTGGAATGGCAAACACCGGACACCCCGCCGAAACACGGCAACTGGGGACCTGAATTGCCGGTAGTCTATCGCTGGGCCTATGATTACAGCGTCCCGGGCCAGTCCCTGGATTTTATCCCGCAAACTGAGCCGCACCACGGCCATGATTCCGTGGATGATGAGGATAAGGACAAAAAGTAATTACCATGCATATGTCGACGTTACTGATCGCCCTGTTAACGGCGGTCATCATCGGGGTGTTCCTGGTGCGGCACCTGACAGCCAAGCCCTGGCTGACTGTCAGCCAACCGGATGACATAGGACCGTTACAGATCCCTGCCTTAAAGGTTGGTCTCTGGGCCTTTTTCGCCTGCATAACCAGTCTTTTCGCGCTGTTCATCACCGCTTATCTGATGCGCATGGATCCGAACCATGCCTCTGACTGGTACACAATCTCCAAACCCGGCATCCTCTGGCTTAACACCGGCGTACTGGTAATAAGCAGCCTGGCCATGCAATGGGCCAGAAACGCAGAAAAGTCTGAAAACATAGGCGGGTTAAAAACGGCCCTTGCGGTCGGCGGCCTGTTCGCGCTGGCATTTCTGGGGGGGCAGCTTATCGCCTGGCAGCAACTGAAAAATTCGAGTTATTTTGATATCGCCAATCCCGCAGTCGGATTCTTCTATCTGCTCACGGCAGTGCACGGATTGCACTTAATTGGCGGCATGTACGTCTGGGGCAAAACCTGCTTCAGGACCTGGCGCCGCACGACTATAGAAAAAGGCAGGCTGAGTATTGAATTATGTACTGTTTACTGGCACTACCTGCTGTTGGTTTGGTTTATTTTATTCGGTTTATTATTATCGACTTAGCTTGGGTAAAACACTTATGTCACAAGAAACTAACGCTACCGCCTTGCCTGTCGGTGTAACCGGAGTGGTTACGGACTGGTCCGGGGACAAACAGGCATTTCATGTCCCGTGGGGCAAGGCCATGATGTGGATCTTTCTGCTCAGCGATACTTTTATCTTTACCAGCTTCCTGACGGGTTACATGCATGTGAGGACCAGCACTACCGTCCCCTGGCCGAACCCCAGCGAAGTGTTCGCTCTGACTATCGCCGGTCACCATATCCCGCTCATCCTGATCGCCATCATGACTTTTATTCTGATCACCAGCAGCGGCACCATGGCGCTTGCGGTCAATTACGGTTACCGTCGCGATCGCAAAAAAACCATGCTGCTGATGCTGGCGACCGCGGCCTTCGGCGCGATGTTTGTGAGCATGCAGGCATTTGAGTGGACCAAGCTTATTGTCGATGAGGGGGTACGGCCCTGGGGGAACCCGATGGGGGCCGCCCAGTTTGGCGCCTGCTTTTTCATGATCACGGGCTTCCACGGCCTGCATGTCTCCATCGGCGTGATCTATCTCTCCATCGTTGCCTTCAAGGTCTATCGTGGCGACTATGAAAGCCGGGGTTATGAAATCGTCGAGATCGTGGGCCTTTACTGGCACTTCGTCGATCTGGTCTGGGTATTTATCTTTGCACTTTTCTATTTATGGTAACGGGGGCAAGCGCAATGGCCGAACAAGTAGAAGGGCACCAACAGCATCCACTCGCAATTTACTTGTATATATGGATATTACTGTTTGTGCTCAGCACATTTTCCTATCTGGTTGATTATTTCGGGTTCCAGGGACTGACACGATGGTCCCTGATTATTATTTTTATGTTAATGAAAGCCGGCTTTATCGTTGGCATTTTCATGCACATGGCCTGGGAGCGACTGGCATTAATAACGGCCATTTTAATACCGCCTATTTGCCTGCTGGTTTTGATCGGACTCATGAATGTCGAGGGGAAATACACAACCAAGACCCGGGGCCAGTATTTCGACGAGCAGCCACCGGTAAGCCGGATAGTCGAGGGACATCAGACCAGCCATTAATAGCCAGCGGTTCCGTTCAGGCATCAAAACTAGTAACCAAAAACAGGCCGAACCAGACCAAAACGACAAAATGCCAGTACCAGGCGACCGCCGCGAAGGTAAAAAGGCTGTCGGCGGCTAAGCGGCCTTTCATACAACGGGCCCAGATCACCACCAGCATGTTTGCGCCATGGGTTATATGCACTCCATGGGGTCCAGGCTGAACGGCATTAATCGTTAAGCCTCTTTCCAGCTATATCTCAGGAAGATAAATATCCTTCAGACAAGGGACCATTTGTTCAATGTCGGCCTGGGGGACATACGGAACAGCGGCCAACATCGTGGCCTCAATTGATTCAGCCAGCAAAGCCAAAGTCTCCTCATAATTTTGATAGTCACAATCGATTTGATTGCCAATCCAGCCATACAGGCGGCAGCCGGCATTAACAATAGCTTCCGCTGTCAATATCGCATGATTAATACAACCAAGGCGCATCCCAACCACCATGATCACAGGCAAATTTAATAACTTTACCAAATCCGCCATCCAGAGACTCTCATTCAGCTGCACATGCCACCCCCCCACACCTTCTACCAAAACCACATCCGCGCCCTCAGACAACCTGTTGTAACCTTCAAGAATCGGCCCGGCCTCAATCCTAGTATGTTCTTTTTTCGCGGCAATTATCGGTGCTGCAGGCATGTATAAGGAAACGGGGTTAATAGTTCTGTAATCATGAGATGTATTAATATGTTCCCGTATGCGTTGGGCATCAAGGTTTAATATGCCTGATGCTGTTTTTGTCCCACCGCTGGCCACCGGTTTCATTGCCGCTACCCGGAAACCCCTTTGTTTTAAAACTTCAAGAATTGCCACACAAATGCTGGTCTTAC
>JACVQI010000064.1 GCA_015661095.1 Gammaproteobacteria bacterium | reverse complement strand
CCAGCGCGTCGTGGAGCGAGGATTGATCATGTTTCAGTTTATTTGTTCCGTTCGCTTTGGCCATGGCTAGTTCTCCCATATATACCTATTCATGCTCGGGCCGTCAGTAATTGTGCCGCGTTTGTACCGGCCACTGCTTATGGGCGCAGGCCCAGCACATCCTGCATATCGTACAAGCCCGTGTCCCTGGTCATCAGCCACTTCGCGGCCCGAATCGCGCCGTTGGCGAAAGTCTTGCGGCTGTGTGCCCGGTGCGTGATTTCAATCCGTTCGCCCGGGCCGGCGAACAGGACCGTATGGTCACCGACGATATCGCCGGCGCGGATCGATTCGAAACCGATGGCCTGCGGGTCGCGTACGCCGGTTTGCCCTTCACGGCCATAGACCGCGACCTTACTCAGATCGCGGCCCAGTACCCCGGCGATGATCTCGCCCATGCGTATGGCGGTGCCGGACGGCGCGTCCTGTTTCTGATTGTGATGGGCCTCGATAATCTCGATATCCGTACTGTTGCCTATCACCCGTGCTGCCAGTTCTGCCAGTTTGAAAACCAGATTGACGCCGATACTCATGTTCGGGGCAAAGACGATGGCGATATCCTTGCTGGCCGCCTGGATCTCGGCTTTTTGCGCGGCATCGAGGCCGGTGGTGCCGATGACCATTTTCCGGCCCGTGTTGCGGCATTGCTTGAGATTCGCCAGCACGGCCTGCGCCAGGGTGAAATCGATCAGCACATCGAATTGATCTTTCACTGCCGCCACATCACTGACGATGGCTACACCGAGAGCGCCGATGCCGGCGATCTCACCGGCATCCCTGCCCAGCAGCGGGGAAGCCGCATGTTCTATCGCCGCGGTAACGGTTACGGCCGGATCCGCCTGACATGACTCGATGATGGTCTTGCCCATTCGTCCGGCGGCGCCGCATACAGCCAGTCTGGTCATAACATACCTGCCTGCTTATTCAATTATCGCCAGGGGTTTCAGGTTTTCGGCAGGGTGACGCCGGTCTGGCCCTGGTATTTGCCCTGCCGATCCTTGTAGGAAGTTTCGCATTCCTCATCCGATTCGATGAATATCACCTGGGCCACGCCTTCATTGGCATAAATCTTCGCCGGCAGTGGCGAGGTGTTGGAGAATTCGAGCGTGACGTGACCTTCCCATTCCGGCTCCAGGGGCGTGACATTGACGATGATCCCGCAACGGGCATAGGTGGATTTACCGAGGCAGATGGTCAGGACATTGCGCGGGATACGGAAATATTCCACGGTCCGCGCCAGGGCGAAGGAATTCGGCGGTATGATGCAGACCGGGCCGCGGAAATCCACGAAACTGTTCGCATCGAAACTCTTCGGATCGACGATGGCCGAGTTGATATTGGTGAAGATCTTGAATTCATCGGCGCAGCGGATGTCATAGCCGTAACTGGAGGTGCCGTAAGACACCAGCCGGTTGCTGCCGTTGTGTTTAACCTGGTTGGGCTCGAAAGGCTCAATCATGCCGGTGGTTTCGGCCATGCGGCGGATCCATTTATCGGATTTAATCGTCATCGTTCACTTTCAACCGGGGCTTTAAACTTTCTACTTTTAACTTTTAACTGTTTTTAATTATTCTGGATCACTATCTTCGGAAACTTCGAAGAATAATCCTTCGCCCGCAGCGATAGTTGCGCCGCGGTCTTGCGAGCTATGTCCCGGTAGATACCCGCGATCTGGGATTCCGGCGCCATGACCACGGTCGGTTTGCCGTTATCGGCGCCTTCCCGGATACTGATATCCAGCGGCAAAGAGCCCAGCAAATCGATGCCATATTGTTTGGCCATCTGCGCGCCGCCGCCTTTGCCGAAGATCGGCTCCTCATGGCCGCACTGGCTGCAGATATGCGTGCTCATGTTTTCGATGATACCCAAGACCGGTACGCCCACTTTTTCAAACATCTTCAGCCCCTTGCGGGCATCCAGCAAGGCGATGTCCTGGGGCGTCGTCACGATCAGCGCCCCCGACACCGGCACTTTCTGGCACAGGGTCAACTGGATATCACCGGTACCGGGCGGCAGATCGATGACCAGATAGTCGAGGTCGCGCCAATTGGTGTCATTCAATAACTGCTCCAGGGCCGAAGTCACCATCGGTCCGCGCCAGATCATCGGCGTTTCCTCGTCGATCAGGTAACCGATGGACATGGACTGGATATCGTAACTGACGTTTGGTTCAAGGGATTTGCCATCGCTGCTTTCCGGTTTGCGACCGCAACCCAGCATGCGCGGCTGACTGGGACCATAGATATCGGCATCGAGGATGCCGACATTGGCTCCTTCGACCCGCAGCGCCAGTGCCAGATTCACGGCCGTGGTGGATTTGCCGACGCCGCCCTTGCCGGAAGCGACAGCAATGGTGTTCTTGATATTGTCCAGAGTCTTGACGCCTTTCTGGACCACATGGCTGGTGATCTTGAAATTCACCTCCACATGAATGTTGGTGATGCCGGTCTGCTCGACCAACGCCGAGCGTACCTGGGTAATCAAGGCCTCTTTGTAGCCATTGCAGGGATAGCCCAGCAACAGGGAGACATGGATGCGATCAGCGCCGACCTCGAGTTGCTTCAAGGCACCGGCGGCGATCAAATCCCGTCCCAGATTGTGATCGACCACGGTCTTCAGGATATTTTCGATACGTTCGCGGGTAATTTGTGTCATCCGTCATTCCATACATAAGCAATTTATAATGAGGTTATCTTACTACATGTGCCGCATCTTCCATATCGCTTCATCCCCAGTCACTTTAATGTTAAGTTAGCGCGCCTGACAGATATACCCGCCGGACGGGGAAATTGATGACGAAACAACGCCGACAAATCCTGGTAACCAGCGCCCTGCCCTACGCCAACGGGCCGATCCATATCGGCCATTTGGTGGAATATATTCAAACCGATATCTGGGTCAGGTACCAGCGCATGCATGGGCACGAAGTGCATTACGTCTGCGCCGATGATACCCACGGCACCCCCATCATGCTGCGCGCCGAGAAGGAAGGCATCACTCCGGAGGCCTTGATCCAGCGCATGCTGGTGGAACACCTGCGCGACTTTCAGGGCTTTCATATCGAGTTCGACAACTATTACTCGACCAATTCCCCCGAAAACCGGGTACTGGCGGAATATATATACAAGGAGTTGCAGGGCAAGGACCTCATCGAGAAACGCACCATCGAACAACTATACGACCCGGTCAAGGCCATGTTCCTGCCGGACCGTTACGTCAAGGGCGAGTGCCCGAAGTGCGGCGCCAGGGATCAGTACGGTGACGTCTGTGAGTCATGCAGCTCCACCTATACCCCGGCGGATCTGAAAAACCCCTATTCGGTGATATCCGGCGCCACCCCGGCGAAAAAGCAGTCCGAACATTATTTCTTTAAACTCTCCGACAAACAATGCGTGGAGTTTTTGCAGAACTGGACCCGCTCAGGCGCGCTGCAAACCGAGGCAGCCAACAAACTCGATGAATGGTTCAAAGCCGGACTGTCGGATTGGGACATCTCGCGCGATGCCCCCTACTTCGGTTTTGAGATCCCGGATGCGCCGGGTAAATATTTCTATGTCTGGCTGGATGCGCCCATCGGCTACATGGCGAGTTTCCAACACCTGTGCAACAGACGAGGGCTGGACTTCGATACCTTCTGGAAGGGGACTAATACCGAGCTGTATCATTTCATCGGCAAGGACATCCTCTACTTCCACGCCCTGTTCTGGCCGGCGATGCTGCATTACGCCGGCTTTAGCACACCGACCAGTATCTACACCCACGGCTTCCTCACCGTCAATGGCGAGAAGATGTCCAAATCGCGCGGCACATTCATCAACGCCGCGAGCTACCTGGAACACGGTCTCAACCCGGAATACCTGCGCTATTACTACGCGGCAAAGCTGAACGGGACCATGGAAGACGTGGACCTCAGCTTCGACGACTTCATCGCCCGGGCCAACAGCGACCTGGTCGGTAAATATATAAATATCGCCAGTCGCTGCGCGGGTTTTATTTCCAAGCGCTGCGGGGGCGTTATTGATTATCACCCAAGCGCGGAAGATGAAGCGCAAAAAGGATTTTTTAATGCCAGGTTCAATAAAGCAGCGGAAAAAATAGTCGAGGCTTACGAGAACAGGGACTTTACCCGGGCCTTGCGCGAAATCATGGCCATCGCCGATCTGGCGAATATCTATATCAATGATCGGAAGCCGTGGGATTTGGCGAAACAGGCGGAACAGGAACAAGTACTGCAAACCGTCTGTTCCCTGGCGTTAAGCATGTTTAAGGGATTGACCATGCTCCTGACACCCGTTCTACCCACGACAGCTCGCGCAGTGGAAGCGTTTCTGAATATTCCTGCACTGACTTGGGATAACGAGTTCACAGTAATTGAACCAAACCATAAGATTAATGAATACAAACACCTCATTACTCGGGTTGATCCGAAACAGATCAGTGCACTGGTCGAAGCCAGTCGGGAAAACCTCAAGCCAACCGCACCGCCGCCGCAATCGCAGCAGCGGCATGCCCAACATCAGCAACAAAGCGAAGTGAAAAACATGAACGAAAAATCTCCCTCACCCCTAACCCCTCTCGACTCCGGTTCCGGACTTCGTTCTACCTCCTCCATCCCTGGAGTCGTCCCGGCGGGCGAGGGGATTATCTCAATAGACGATTTCAGTAAGATCGATCTGCGCATCGCCAGAATCGCCAATGCCGAGCAGGTCGAAGGCGCGGACAAGCTGCTGCGGCTGACGCTGGACGTGGGTCCTCTCGGCATGCGCCAGGTCTTCGCCGGTATCAAATCCGCTTACGATCCGGAACAACTCAAGGGGCGCCTGACGGTTATGGTCGCCAACCTGGCGCCACGCAAGATGAAGTTCGGTCTGTCAGAGGGCATGGTGCTCGCCGCCAGCGGTGAGCAGCCGGGCCTGTACCTGCTTGCGCCCGATGCCGGCGCCGAACCCGGCATGCGGATCAAATAACCCGTGGGTAATTTCTTCGCCATTTTCCTCGCTGCCTGTCTGGTCAATAACCTGATCCTCGATGCCATGCTCGGCCTACCCCCGGCCATCGCGGTGGCAAAAAAAATCGAGACCGCCATCGGCATAACGCTGGCCATGCTGATGGCATTGACCAGCGCAACCCTCGCAAGCTATCCGTTTAACCATTATGTACTCCTGCCGCTGGATCTGGCGGGTCTGGAAACCTTCAGTTTCATCATCGTCATCACACTGGCCATGAAAGCAGCCGAGCTGGCGCTGAGACGATTCAAACCAGCCTTGCACGAACAACTGGCCGTATTCTTTCCGTTGACATTGATTAACAGCGCCGCCCTGGGCGTGGCCTTGCTCAACAGTCAGCACCAGCATGGCCTGCTCGGCTCGCTCTTTTTCGGTGTGGGCGCAGCGACGGGCTTTGGCCTGGTGGTTATCGCCATGGCCGCCATGCAGGAAAGACTGATGGCGGCAGCGATCCCGGCGCCGTTCCGGGGCATTGCAATTATCTTGATCACCCTTGGGATCATGTCCATGGCTTTTATGGGATTTAACGGCATCGCCAATCACTGATGGACCTTATCGTCACGCTGCTGATCACCCTGATATTGCCACTGGCGACCGGGATACTGTTTATTTATTCTGACAGGCGCAAACAGGAACCGGCACGGAACGAAGAACTGACCAGCAGTATTAACGGCCTGCTCCCGCAAACCCAATGCGGTGCCTGTGGCTATCCTGATTGCCACTCTTATGCCGAGGCCATCGTCGCGGGAGCGTCTGACATCCACCAATGTCCGCCGGGCGGAACAGACACCGTCAGCCGGCTGGCGGAACTGCTGGAAGGCACAGCGTTATTTCAGCATTACGACACCAGCATCGATCAACCGCCACTGGTTGCCGCTATCGATGAACAACTCTGCATCGGCTGCGTCAAGTGCATCATCGCCTGCCCGGTGGATGCCATCATCGGCGCCGCCAAACAGATGCATAGCGTACTGCCGAAGATTTGCACCGGTTGCGGCCTGTGCATCGCTCCCTGTCCGGTAGAGTGCATTACCCTGGCGCTGGCGGAGACGCGGATTAAACGGTTTGTCTGGAGCAAGCCCGGATCCACCACCGCAGGGGTCCACGCATGAGCCGGCAGTTGCATACATTCCCCGGCGGTTTGAAACTGGCGACCTTCAAGCACCTGTCAGATAGCGAGATGGCCCAGCAACAGGCCCTGCCGGAACGATTAATCCTGCCGCTACAGCAACATATCGGCATTCCGGCGGAACCCGTGGTCAGAATTGGCGATCAGGTTTTGAAAGGCCAGGTCATCGCCCGCGCCAACGGTTATGTCAGCCTGCCGGTACATGCCAGCACCTCGGGCCGGATCATCGATATCGGCGATTATCCGGTGCCGCACCCGTCGGGCCTGAATGCCCCGTGTATTGTCATCGAGGCGGACGGCCTGGATCAGTGGGGTGAGATCACACCGACCCATGAATATGCCTCGGTCGACCCGCAGGAATTGCAAACCGTGATCTGTGAGTGCGGCATCAGCGGACTCGGCGGCGCCGGGTTCCCCGCGCACGTGAAAATCAGGGAAGGCGTGGATAACGCAGTCGACACCCTGATCATCAATGGCGTCGAGTGCGAACCCTACATCACCTGCGACGCCCGGCTGATTCAGGAAAAAGCCCAGTATGTGGTGGCGGGCACGCGCATGATCGGCCACGCGGTGCAGGCCCGGCATTGCGTTATCGCCATCGAAGACGATATGCCAGCCTCTTACCAGGCCCTGGCGGAACTCGTCGGCGAGGATATCGAACTGGTCACCGTGCCAGCCCGCTATCCAGCCGGCGGGGAAAAGCAGTTAATCCAGGTCATCACCGGCAAGACCGTCCCGAGCGGTGGCCTGCCCATCCATGTCGGCATCGTCATGCACAACGTCGCGACCGCGGCGGCGGTATACCGGGCGGTGACCAGAGGTGAACCGATCATCTCCCGTTATGTGACCATCTCCGGCAACGTCGAGCGGCCCCGCAACCTGCAGGTCCTGCTGGGCACACCAGTCAAGGATTGCCTCGCCAACTGCGGTTTTACGGACGACGGCCGGAGCAAGATCATCCTGGGCGGACCGATGATGGGCATGCGGGTCCGCAATCCGGACATACCGATCACCAAGACCACCAATTGCATCCTGATCCAGCGGCACGAACCGGCGCCACCGGCACTACCCTGCATCCGCTGCGGCCGTTGCGCTGAGGTGTGCCCGGTCCGGTTGCAGCCGCAGCAACTTTACTGGCATGCCGAGTCGGGAAATTTTCGGGCGGCGCAAAGTTATCATCTATTTGATTGTATTGAATGCGGCCTGTGCGCCTACGTCTGTCCCAGCCATATTCCGCTGGTGCAGTATTTCCGTTACGCCAAATCCAAAGTGGCCGAAACCGAGCGCCGCGAGCGCGGCGCGGAATATTCACTGACCCGCTTTCTGGAGAAAAACGCCCGTGCGGAACGGCTACGCGCGGATCGCGCGCGGCCACTGCCGCCGGATACCAGCCAGGCGCTGGCCGAGAAACGCTCTTACATAGAGGCTGCGGTGGCGCGGAGCAAGCAGAAGAAAGAGTTGTTACAAAAGGACCAAGCGGATGACGACTGAATATTCCAGCCCGCCGCATCTGCATGACGGCACCACCGTCACCGGCCTGATGGCGAAGGTGGGACTCGCGCTGGTGCCCGGCCTGCTCATCTATCTGTGGTGGTTCGGCAGTGGCATCCTGATCCAGTGCCTGCTCGCCGTGAGCGCGGCCCTGCTGTGTGAGTGGTTGCTGCTGCGCGTGACCGGCAAACCCGCGATGTATTTGAAAGACGGCAGCGTGATAGTGACGGCGCTGTTGTTCGCGTTCAGCCTCTCGCCCTTCACGCCCTGGTGGATCACAGTGCTCGGCATCAGCTTCGCCGTGGTGTTCGCCAAGCATTTGTACGGCGGCCTGGGTTATAACCTGTTCAATCCGGCCATGGCGGGTTATGTGTTCATCCTGTTGTGCTTTCCGGCGCAATTGAACCAGTGGCCCTCAGTCGGCGTTACCCCGGACTTCAGTGACTATCTTGCTATCATCTTTTCCGGGCACATGAGCACAGGTATCGATGCTCTCAGCGGCGCCAGTCCCCTCAATCACATGAAGTCGCAACTGAATAACATGGCGATGATACCGGAGATCATCAGCAACCCGATCTACGGTACCATCGGCGGCAGAGGCTGGGAGATCATCAACACGGCGTTTCTCGCTGGCGGGTTGTGGTTATTATTCAGCCGCACCATCCGCTGGCACATACCCGCCGCTGTGCTGGGCGGTCTGTTCGGTTGCAGCCTGTGTCTGTATATCAGTGATAGCGCCATACATGTCGCGCCGTTTTTTCACCTGTTCTCGGGCGGCACCATGCTGGGCGCCTTTTTCATCGCCACTGATCCGGTGACGGCGCCGACGACCGCCCTGGGCCGGGTGCTATACGGTGTGTTGATCGGAATCGTGGTCTTTGCGATTCGCACCTGGGGAGGATATCCGGACGGCTTTGCCTTCGCCGTGCTGATCGCGAACATGTTCGCGCCGCTCATCAGCCATTACACCACCCCGCCGGTCATGGGCCAGGAGCACCTTTGATGAACGAACGCGTGAGTAATGCGCTGCCGGCCCTGCTGCCGTTATTATTCCTGGCGGTCATCTGTGCAGGCATCCTGATGATGGCCGGCAGCCTCAGCCGCGATCGCATCGAATCCAACCGGCGCACGGCGCAACTACGGCTAATCGCGGAAGTTATGTATCTGCCCTACGACAATGATCTACTAAGTGATCGCCTGCAAATCAGTGATCGCGATTACTTTGCGGCCGGCACACCGGTTGGCGTCTACCGGGCGCATAAAGACGGACAACCAATCGGGCTGGTGTTCATGCCAGTCATGGCCAGCGGTTATAACGGACTGATCGAACTTGCCGTCGGCGTGACATACAATGGCGAACTGACCGGGGTGCGTGTACACCAGCACCGCGAAACAGCGGGACTGGGCGATCAGATCCACCAGAATCGCAGTTCCTGGATATCAGGATTCGATCAGCGCTCCCTGGCGAATACGCCAGTTGCGGCCTGGGGAGTCTCCAGCGACGGCGGTGACTTCGATCAGATCAGCGGCGCCACCATCAGCCCGCGCGGCGTGATTAAGGCGGTCAGGAACACTCTGGATTATTATGCTATCCACAAAAACGAGCTTTACAAATAAAATGTTGAATAAAGAACAAAAGAAACACCTGCGCACCCTGGCCCATAACCTGGATATAGTTATATGGACAGGTCAGCATGGCCTAACCGAAAACGTCATGGCGGAGATCAACACCGCTCTGGACCATCATGAACTGATTAAGATAAAAATCC
>JACVQI010000063.1 GCA_015661095.1 Gammaproteobacteria bacterium | reverse complement strand
CGATGCGCCGCAGGAGCAGGTATTTGCTGCGGAACGAGCCTTTGCCAACACCATGGCTGAACGCGACCTGCAGGCATTTTCCGATTTCGTGTCGGAAGAGGCGATCTTTTTTTCTTCGGAGGTACCGTTGGGGGATTTCTCAGGGTCAGAGCCGAATGGCACTTACTTAATTTTTTTGGGATGGCCATGTAATCTAATTTCCTCTCTTGCTTCAGGTCGTGGTTTCATCAGCAGCGGATAGGGTTTGGGCCGTCGTTTAATCGCCCTCGGTTCAGTTCGGCCCGGCCGGTTACCCACGCGTACTTGGGCGATCAATACCATGAGCAGGCGCAGATGTTCTTCATCGCTTGCGCCAGTAGCGTAGGGACGCCAGAACACCCACAGTTGCACGGTATGTTTGAAGCTCAATTGCCGGGGTAACACCTCGGCGTAGGAAGCGGCATTGGCCATGAGCAACCGGACCAAGTTATAGGCCAGAAAGTACACCCACATTTCCTTTTCATTCATCTCCGGGGTCTTGCAGCTCAAGGTCTGCATGCCCAGTGTGGTCTTGATGCTGCGCAGGTCCAGCTCCACCTGCCAACGTGACCGATACAAGGCGTGCAGGGCGTCCTTGGGTGTTGCCTTCGCGTTCAGTAAACTCGTCACCAAGATCTTGCCCCCGGCTTTCACTTCCCGTACCGTGAGGCATGCAGGGGCGGCCTCATACTGCTCCCGGGTCATCCACTCCGGTGGCATGACCGGCTTGGACCAGGTAATGAGGTGGTCGCGCGGTCCCAGGTGTTGGCCCTGCCGGAAATCCGTACTGCGCTTGCGCATGCCGTGTTGCTCAAACAAAAAATCGACGCCCCGGTCCAGCAACGCGACCATCAGAAAATACGTGCAGTAATAACTGTCCCCCAGCGCCAGGTCGTGCGGTTGAAAACTGTCCAGCAATCTACGCAACAGGGCCTGCTCGTTCCCGCCTTTCCCTTTATATGGCCCCATGACCGCATCCAGGATCACTCCGCTGGACAGGCAGATCACGCCCACCAACCGGCTGATGGGAAAACCCAGTCCCGGCTTCTGGTTACCTTGTTGCGGGTACCGGGCCTGGTTCGCCGCCGTATCCGGCAGGGTCACCGTGGTGCCATCAATCAACCGCACCGGCCGGCCGCGCCAATGCCAAGGGCGCGGACTGTTCTTAGCCACCAACTTCCCAGTCTGTTTCACCAACGCGGACACCATCGCCTCCGGCAAACGCTGACGCGCCTTGCAGTAGCCCCCCGTGTGAGTGCTACACACCGTTAAACCGCCCACCAGTCGCTGCATCGCCGCAGCATTCACCACGTTCTGACAAGAACCGTCCGCGCTCAATGCTTGCGCTAAAAACATCGACAAGGTTTCCGTTGGCGGATACAACCGCTCCCGGTGTTCGGGAAGGTGTTGCTCCACCGTATCCAGTAACTCCGGGCTCGTCAGTAAGTTAAAAAACCGGTAGGCATCCACGGGCTTGGCGTGTTGGCGGAAGTGTGATCGTTGAACAGAGTGCGATTTGCGGTTAGCATTCATCATGAGCTGGCCCTCGGTGATAACGTGTTTGTTTGGTCACAAATGAGTTTATCACCTGACCAGCTCATCCTTTTACTTTTTACTTCATGAGGTTACGCTTAAGTAAGTGCCATTCGGGACTGACCCCTTTAATTATAAGTACGGGGTTTCGTCGTAGTTGATCTCGCCCTCAATGCTCGCACTCGGCGGCAATTTCTCCATGTGGTCTCGCAATAACTGGACGTGTTCTGTCTCTTCATCCCGGAGCTCGATAAACAACTTGTGTACTTCAGGATCCGTGATGTGCTTCAGGGCCTGGTCGTAAAAATCGTATGCCTTTTGCTCCGCGGCAATACCTACCTGGAACGCTTGCAAGACGGACATGGTGCGGCGAATCGCCCCTTCTTCAGGCGCTTCCACATCAAAAAGGTCGTCGAGGCTAACTTGACTGGGAGTGGTGCCGAACATGGCATCGCGTCGCTTCGCGATCTCCTCGCCGTGCTTGGCCTCATTCTCGGCCATGGATCTAAAAAAGTGACCGGGCCTTTCGGGACCCTCAATGCCAAATTGGGCTGCGAACTTAAGGTAACGTTGGTATGCCTCCTTCTCGATTAAAAACGCGAGGTCAAGAGCATCCATAAGGCCGAGGGTGGAGAAGTCAATGCGAGTGGACATATTGAACTCCGAGTTAATGATTGCGAAAAATCAACCGAACCGCCCGATCGGCCAATCTCAGTTTGTATAGACGGGTGTATTATATCTATCTGAGTGTTTTTGTCACTCTGTGGCACGACTACTTGTGTCAGCCTTGCATCGAAGCGGTTCGCTGTGTATTAAAGCGGTCTGACCCGTTTAATTCCTACCTTCGATGCGGTTCGATATCGGTGACCACCTCGACCTTGTCCATGTATTCCCGCAGACGTTTCCTCATATTGCCATCTATGCGAACCGGCCGGCCGTTTTCCAGGCTGATAAAGACCTGGACAGAACGCGCGCATAAACGGATTTCACCAGCAACGGTGCCGATAAAACGTAAGTGCAGAGCCAGTAGGATGCGGTGAGGCACGAACCGCATCGTTCGAGAAAACTAAAAATTGTGATGTGTGGTCGGCGAGGATTGATGTGATAAGAATAAAGGGGAATATACTCGTCGCGTACTGCGTAACTTCGAGTGCGGGGCAACATGGCGACTTGATAAGTGTGAAAGGTTATTTATGCGCTGGATAAGGGTACAGGGGCATGTATTATCCGGATTGCACGGTCCGTATCGTTCTCGATTGATGCGGTTCGTGCCTCACCGCATCCTACGTTTACTATAAGGTTTTAAAATCATGTTGGATGATTCCGGTTAACGTCATTAGAATGAGAGTTCACGAGCTATCCGAACATAAAAATATTTCACGAGGACCAGGGTGTCATGAATAAACTTATTATTTATACATTGTATATATGCTTGTTGGCGGGACTCATTGCCTGCTCCCAACAAGAATCCAGCACCGCAACCACCGCCGCCGAAGCAACGAGCCCTGCCATTGCGCAAGCTTCGGCTCCGGCACCCGAAGTAACCGCGGCAGCAGCACCGACCCTGCAACCCGCCCTGCCGGTGACGGAGAATTCCGACCACGAAGCGTTGCTGGCCAGCGCCGATCCGATACTGGCCGCCAACAAACGCCTGTGCTATGACATGTGGCGTACGCTGGTGGACGGTCGCGATGTGGCAGCGGCCAGGCAATACCTGGACGAAAACTACATTCAACATAACCCCATCGCCGACACCGGCTTCGCCGGTCTGGAGGCCTATTTTTCCAACCTTGGCCCACCGCAGGCCATACCCGATCGAATCCAGCGGCCCCTGGTCGCCATTCTGGCCGAACGCGATCTGGTGGCAATGGCCTGGGTGGATGTGCGTGAGCGTCCCAATGCCCCCGGTGAAACCTACACGACCACTATCTTTAATATGTATCGCATTAAAGACGGTAAGATTGTCGAGCACTGGGACCACGGCACACTGCCGGAGGGCATGACGCCACACAACTATGTGCCACCCGCAATCAATTCCGATTATGAAATTACATTGGCCAGCAACGATCCGCAACTGGCTTCCAACAAGCGCCTGGTCTATGACATGTGGCGCACCTTGTTCGACGGGCAACAGGTGGAAGCAGCGCCGAAATATTTGGCTAAGGATTATATCCAGCACAATCCCATGGCGAATACGGGCCTGGATGGATTCCTTGCTTTTTTCCGGCAATTCGCACGACCCGGTCCGGTACCACCGACCATGGCCAATTTCATCGACCTAGTCGCCGAAGGCGATAAGGTCGTCATGGCCACGGCCACCCGTTATCTGGATTCCAATGGTAATCCTTATACTACTACCTGGTTCGATATGTGGGTGGTCAAAGACGGCTTGCTGGCGGAACACTGGGATACCGGCAGCTTTGTGTTGCCACAACGAGCGCCGGCGGATTAAAGTCACGCAGAACATAAGGGGAGACTCGAAATGAAAATGATAAGCCTGCGCAGTGCATTGGTATTCATGTTTTTTTTAAATGCGCCAACATTGCTGTTGGCGAAAACCTGTGACCGGCAGTGCCTGGTCGACTTCATGCAGGACTACCTGGCGGCCCTGGTTGCGCATGACGTGAAGGCAGTGCTGTTCGACAAAGAAGTCAAGTTTACGGAAAACACAGCGCATATCCCGGTCGGCGACGGCTTGTGGGTGACCGCTACGGGTGGCCCTTCGGCATTCCAGATCTATGCCGCGGACCCGGTAACGCAACAGGTAGCCGGTCTGGTCATGATGAAGGAAAATAGTAACGAGAATATCCTGCTCGGTGTGCGGCTGGCACTGCGGCGCGGCAAAATCTCCGAAGCCGAGCATCATGTAGTCCGGCAGGACCTGCTCCATACGATGCGAAATCTGGAAAAACCGCGTCCCGGGCTGGTTGCGGACTTGGCGCCCGCAGACCGGACGCCCAGGGAACAGATGCTGGATATCGGCCTCTCCTACTACGACGCACTCACGGGCGAAGATGGCACACTGGCCCCGTTCGCCAAAGAATGCGAACGGCGCGAAAATGGATCGACGTCAGTCGGGGGCAGGCGGGCAACGCCCGAGCCGACAGCCGCCGCGAACCAGTTTCCGCCGCCGGAAAATACCGATCCCGAGATGGCGAAACTGTCTATGGCGCTTCGTGCCGCGCCCAATACCTGCGAAGGTCAGATTACCGCCGGCGTCTGGGGTTATATAACCGAGATTAAAAACCGCCGTCTGCTCGTCATCGATGAACAAAAAGGCCTGGCTGTGGGTTTCTCCAACTTCTATCATGACAGCAAGCTGAAAACGATGCCGCTCAAGGGCATTCCTGGATTAGAGAGTGTGCCGTCTTTCCAGGGGACATTTAATATGCCGGCCATGCACTTTTTCAAAATCAGGCAAGGAAAGATTTACGACATTGAGGCAACCGGGCTGGTACTGCCCTACGGAACTAAAACCGGTTGGGAATAGCGCCTTGTAGTCGTGCAACCCGTGACCAGTTCAGTATGTCCCGAATTCGATTAGTACTGATATAATCCAACTTTTATACTTTAGGTGAAATGTGAAAACTCATCTCATATCTTTTCGAGCAGTCTGGAAACTTGTCCTTGCCACCAGCGTGATGCTGGCTTGCGGAGCCCTCCCGGCCGCCGAGCCGGAGCACCCGGACTTCAGCGGCATCTGGACGGCCCACAGTGAAACGGGACAGGGGCGGTTTTCCGGCTTCGGTGGTCCTCGGGCCGATCTGCCGCTCACCGACGACGGCCGCCACCGGATCGAGGAATACAACAAGCTCCTCGGTCCGGAGCGGGCGAATCCGGGCGCCTACTGCGTTGACTACGGCGTACCGACGATGATGGAGATGCCGGGCTTCTATCCCCTCGAATTTATCCAAAAGTCCGATCAGCTTACGATCATCTACGAGGTCGAGAACGAAACGCGCCGCATCTACATCGGCGACCGGCAGCTCCCGCCGGAGAGTCGGGTGCCGAGCCGCGACGGCTATTCTGCAGGCCATTGGGAAGGTGACGTGCTCGTCGTGAAGACCACGGACTTACTCGATGGGGCAGATCAAGGGGCGCACCCGCACAGCGATCAGGCCACGATCGATGAACGCTTTTCCCTCGGCCAGGACCAGAACGGCACGAAAATCATCACCTATGAAGCAGCCATAACGGATCCCGTCTACTACACGGCACCGGTCAGGATACAGCAGAAGTATGAGCCGCTAGCGAACGGTTTCATCATCCCGTACCGCTGTCCCGATGAGTTCTGGTACGAGCTGCTCGACATGAGGAGCAAGCAGTTGCAGGAGGGCAAACCTGCGGACGCCCGAATGAGTGACGTCTACAAAGCCCGCGAAGCGAAAGAATGACTTGGTAGTAATGTGAAGGCGCGATTCAATCGCGCCTGTAAAACGAGGAGATTTAGTATGTCGGCAATCTTTAGAAAGTTCGTCATTGCGATCAGCGCACTCGCGCTGGTGCTTTGGGCAATGGCAGCGGCGGCGCATCATTCGGCCGCACAGTTCGACTTCAGCCAGCGCATCACGGTCGAAGGCGTGATCAAAGCATTCTTCGTCAGGAATCCGCACACCGCGGCCGTCGTCGAGGTGACGGACGCGAAAGGCGCGCGCGACATCGAATTCGAAGGCCACAGCGCGAGCCATTTCTATCGCGCAGGCTACACCCGCGACATGGTGCATGTCGGCGACAAGATCGCAATTCTGATTGCGCCGCGAAGGGACGGTAGGGACGGCGGCTTCATCCAGGCCTTCACCGTCAACGAGCGCACGGTCGGCTTCGGCGGCCTGTCGCCGGAAACCGGAAAACCCGCCGCCAGCGGTTCCTCCGGTTCGAGTACGTCCTCGAACCCGGGCGATTCCAAACAATAAAGGCGGCCAGAGTGATCGGGTCTTGCAATGCTACATGTGTGAATACAGGACCCAACCCTGATTTTCACTTTTTAAAAGATCCCCTCTCCACTGCTGGCGGGGACAGGGTGAGGGGTTGCAGTCCCCGTAGGTTGGGCTGAATGAAATGAAGCCCAACTTATCCAATGATCCATGTTGGGCTTCGTGCCTCAGCCCAACCTACTCTCGCTGGCTGGGAATAGTGATTATCGTGGTATTGAATTTTTATATTTGTAGAAATTTTATGAAGAAATTAACCGCCGTCCTGACTACCTCGTTAGCAACAACACTGGTCATGATTACCGCAACGCCAGCATGGCCGCAAACACTTTCGGTCTCCGAGTGCAGGAACGCGTCGACTAAAATGATGGATGCAGGCACGAGCAACGTACCACCTGCCATTCAGGAAGCGCGCCGGCGCATGCTGGATGCCGACCTGAATACCCTTACCTTCCATAACATGGACGAAATTTTCTGGACTCGCACGGTACCGAGGGCCGGGCCGGTATGGCAATTGCCAGCACGGACTACGCCGCTGACTTTTACCTACGAGTTCAACGGCCAGCAGCTTACACCAGACGCCTTCCTGGAACGCACCTATACCAACGCCCTGCTGATTATGAAAAACGGCGTTATCCTGACGGAGATTTATCGCAACAACACCGGAGCGCAGACGCGATTTATTTCTTTCTCCATGGCCAAGTCGATCACCTCCATGATGATCGGACTGGCCTTGTCGGAAGGCCATATCCAATCGCTGGACGATCCCTTAAATAAATATATTCCGGAACTTGCGAATAGTGCCTATAGCGGGGTAACCATACGCCAGATCCTGCAGATGCGGTCGGGAGTGGATTACGAGGAACGTTACGACTTCGATAATCCGGGTGTTGCAGCCGCCAACCACAACAATAGCCTGGTACTCAACCTGACCCGCTTCGCCGATGCTGCGTGCGCGGTGGGCGCAAAGACCGATCCCGGCAAGGTGTTCGAGTACAAGACGCTGGATACTGCCGTCCTGGGATGGCTGGTCGAAAATGCAACCGGTATGACTGCCTCGACCTATATGGCCAGCCGCATCTGGGAACCGCTCGGGGCGGAACGCGACGGTTACTTCATCATGGATGGTCCGCCCGGTACCGGCCGCGAGTTCACCGGCGCCGGTTTCAATGCGACGCTGTGTGATTACGGACGCCTCGGCCAGATGATGCTCGACGGCGGTGTCGCCAATGGCCGGCGCATCCTGCCGGAAGACTGGGTAAGCCGGTCAACCGCACCCGGTTATCCCGAAATGGAGGCACGCGGTTACGGTCTGCAGTGGTGGACGGTTGCCGGTTCCAACGCCTATTATGCATCCGGCTTGCAGGGCCAGTATATTTACATCGATCCCGACAGCCGGACTGTGGTGGTAAAACTCAGCTATTTCCCGCCAGGCGATCAAACAGCAGACCAGGAAGCGCTGGTCTTCATGCGGGCGGCATCCGCGTGGCGGCCATGAGCCAGTTCGAATTTACTATAATGTGAAAACTGACCCCGATCGATTCGGGGACAATAACAATCTATAAAAAAGACCGGAGGTTGTAGCGCATGAGAATTCCGCCCGGCGTCAGGCAGCAAGATTTTCAATCGGCCGTTTCCCAGTGGCAAAAGGTTGTTGGTGCAGAATGGGTATTCACCAGCGAGGCAGATGCGGATCTATACCGGGATGCCTACACGCCGTTCAGAAAAGAAGCGGAAGAAATTATCCCGGCCGCGGCCGTGGCGCCTGATGCCGTGGAACAGGTGCAGGAGATCATGCGTATCGCCAATCGCTATCGCATCCCGATCTACCCGGTATCTACCGGGCGCAATCTGGGGTACGGCGGCTCGGCGCCGGTGCTGTCAGGATCGGTGGTGCTGGATCTGAAACGCATGAACCGGATCCTGGAGGTCAATGAACGCAACGCCTACGCCCTGGTGGAACCAGGCGTCAGTTATTTTGATTTGTATCGTTATATACAGGAGCGTGGCTACCGGTTGTGGATCGACGCGCCCGCGCCGGGCTGGGGCAGCCTGATCGGAAACTCGCTGGATCATGGCGCCGGTTATACCGCGAATCCCCACCGGGACCACTTTGATTGCCATTGCGGCATGGAAGTGGTGCTGGCGAACGGCGACCTGGTGCGTACAGGTATGGGCGCCCTGCCCGGCTCACAGACCTGGCAACAGTTCAAATATGGGTTCGGTCCGACGGTTGACGGTCTGTTCGCGCAATCCAATTTCGGCGTCGTGACCAAGATGGGCTTCTGGCTGTATCCGGAACCGGAGGCGTATTTCGATGCCACGGTGTCCGTACCCCGATTCAATGATGTGATCCCGCTGGTCGATATCCTCGCCAACCTCATTTACTCCGGGGTTCTCAACTCCAATACCATCATGGGTTCGCCGATGCGCTACGGTACTCTCAACAACCCCACGATCAACGAATTGTTTCTGCATACCGACCAGCCGGAAGCAGTGCGCGAACTGGATCAATACGCGGCCAGGAACAATCTCCCGTTCTGGGACAATCGCCTGAAATTCTACGGCCCGGAAGCGGTCATCAAGGCGCAGTGGGAATATGCGAAGCAGAAGTTTTCGCAAATACCGGGCGTCAGTTTCCAGGACGGCAAGTTATTACGCTTTCCCTTGCCACAGGAGCAAATCGACCAGTTGACGGATAAGGAGAATATCGGCGTGCCAAGCCTCGAGGCCTTCCGGGACGGCGCGCGTTCTCCCGCCAATCCGACGCCCAACATCGGCCACCTGGGATTTTCGCCCGTCATCCCCATGACCGGGGAAGCCGTGATCGAATCACAACGGGTGATTGCCCAGGCACTGGTCGATCTCGGCGCCACGCCGGCGTTCAATACCTTACCCAATTCCTACCACACCCGGGATTTTGTCATCCTCATCGGGTTCTCCATCATGGATGATGTTGACATTAATAAAAAATCGCGC
>JACVQI010000062.1 GCA_015661095.1 Gammaproteobacteria bacterium | reverse complement strand
GGCCTTGCGGCCGGGTGGCCAGTTTATCGTGGTTGACTACGATAAGATTCCCGGGAAATCATCCGAGTTTATTTTGCAGCACGTTCGGGATACCAAGGAGGTATTCACCCGGGAAATCGAAGCGGCTGGGTTCAGTTTGCAGGAAGACATCACCATACCTGGATTCAAGGAAACCTTCATGCGCCGGTTTGTAAAGCACTGATACGCCATGCGCTCCAATCTGGGATTGGTTACTCTTATTGGCCTGGTTATCGCCAATATGATTGGCGCCGGGGTGTTCACTACGTCCGGTTTTGCCCTGGGTGATCTCGGCTCGCCCGTGCTGGTGCTGGTCGCCTGGCTCATCGGCGGCATCATCGCCATCTGTGGCGCGATCAGCTATGGCGCTTTGTCCCGGTTGCTGCCTTACTCCGGCGGAGAATATCTGTTTCTGTCCCGAAACGTCCATCCCCTCGCGGGGTTTATCGCCGGCTGGATCTCGCTGCTGGCCGGATTTACCGGCGCCATTGCCTATGCCGCCATTACCTTCGCGGTCTATTTATTACCCGGTTCCAGCAGTACCAAACTCACTGGGAATATCGTCGCTACGCTGGCCATCCTGGCGGCGTTAGTCATTCATGGGTTTCGGGTCAGGCATGGCGCGGCAATACAGAATATTACCGTGGCCTTGAAGCTGCTGTTGATAGTGTTTTTTATCGGCAGTGTCGCCTTCGGGCCGGGATTTGCTGAATGGGAGGGTGTGCGGGCCTACCAGGCCACGGACAGTGGCGGCTTTTCCCTCACTGCTTTTGCCACCACCCTCATGTGGATCTCATTCAGCTACTCCGGCTTTAATGCCGCGATCTATGTCGCCGGTGAGGTGGACAATGCCCGCCAGATGGTACCCAGGGCCATACTCCAGGCCACTATCATCACCACTATCATCTATCTGCTATTGAATACGATATTCGTGTTTGCACCGGATCCCGCTGCCGTGAGTTTCAAGGAGGATGTCGCGGTAATCGCGGCCTCGGTGCTGGGTGGTGAGTCACTGGCTAAAGTTATCAGGGCCATCATCATCGTAGCCTTGTTTACCTCGCTTTCCGCCATGGTCATGATCGGTCCCAGGGTTTATGCGCAGATGGCGGAGGATGGCCTCATGCCTGGCGCATTGAAATTCACCCGTGATGCACCACATGGCGCCATCATCATGCAGGCCTTACTGGCCATCGTGGTGGTGTGGATAACGAGTTTGCGGGAGTTATTGTCTTATCTCGGTTTTACCCTGGGGATCAGCGCGGCGGCGACGGTTGCCAGCCTGTTTGTGCTGGTCCGGCGCAATCCCGCACTGGCCGTGCAATTGCCGGCCTACCCCTGGGCGCCATTAGTCTTTATCTGCTTCACCTTGCTGTTCGCCGGACTAGCGGCATTCCGGAATCCGTGGGAGATGCTGGCTGCGATATTAACCATCCTCACGGGAATATTGTTGTACTTTATCTTGCACCGATCGTAGTTTTGACGATGAATCTGGAATAGGATGCAGGACAAGCTGCTAACCAAACCTTAATATTGCAACCAAACAGGAATACGATGCTATGAAATTCGCCCATCAAGATAAGACCGGCAGCGCCAACGGCATTGCCGCCATGGCCATCTTAAAAATGTTACTGGATGCCTTACTGAAAAAACATATCCTCACTAAACAGGAGGTCGACATCATCATCAACTGCGCCAGCATAGAAGTTGCGACAGCGGAGGCTGCGGAAAATGTGACCGAGGCAAAAACCCTGATCGAGAATTTGTTAAAGAATACGGACGAAGATCCTGAGAAGACCCTGGCTTAAGAAACTCTGATGTGTCAGAGTTTCTGCGGTACATGGAGGCGCCGCCATTTTCAATCCCGCTAAAGGGGATTGAAAATGTGAGACAAACCGGCAGGATTGCCGGTTTGCACAACACCTTGGTGTTGCCGCTTCACTGCGGGCCACACGGGGGTGGCGAGTGAAAAACAAAAAATGTGATTTTTGTTTTTCGTGCTCTGATAATTCATGGATAATTTATTCAGAACTTCCTTAAATCATACCGTCAGTGAGACGGTTTTGTATCAATCTATTTCCTCAGTCCTTATCAGACTAATTGCCACGCAGGCCAAAGCCAGAGGTGCGACGAAGATCAGGAAACTGCTGGCCAGTGACAGGCCGGCGTTGACCAGAGTACCGCCTATCGTTGGGGAAATGATGGCGCCGGTACGGCCGGCGCCGATGGCCCAACCGATGCCGGTATTACGTACTTCTGTCGGGTAAAGCCTGGCGCCGACAGCATATAAACCGATCAGACCGCCCTGGGAACCGAACCCGATCAAGCCAAAGGTAATCAGGATGAGCCAGTTCCCGCTGATGTAACCGAAGGCTATCATCAGGATGCCGGTAATTACATAAAAGGCAATGATGGCCTTACGCAGACCGATAATCTGTGAGATATATCCCTGCAACACATTGCCGAAAATGGCGCCCAGGTTGAAGACCGTGCCGGCATAGATGGCGAGTTCCAGCGATAAGCCTGTGTTGCGCGCCAGGTTCGGAATCCAGGTGGTCAGGAAATAGAGGGTCGCGAAGCCCATGAAGAATGCGATCCAGAGTTTGTAAGTGGAATCCGCCCGGCCGTGTCTGAACAGGGACCCCACACCGGGTTTGGTTTTCGCCTCATGGGTCATTTCCGGTAATCCGGCCAGGTCCGCATGGCCCATCTTACGCAGAATCAGATTCAATCTGTCCAGCGCATTCGGAGGTTGTTTTTTGAGCAACCAGTCCCAGGACTCCACCAGCAGGAATATCGCCAGCGGCAGAGTGATCAACGTCGCCACGCCGGCGCCGATGAACATGGTGCGCCAGCCATAAACGGGAATGACCTCAGCAGCCACCAAGCCGGATAATGTTGCACCGACCGGATAACCAGCGAGAACGATCCCGACGAACAAATTTCGCTGACGATCCGGGGCGTATTCAGAGGCCAGCGTCACGGTACTGGCCAGCATGGCACCGATGCCGAGTCCGGATATGAATCGCAACAGTCCCAGTTGCCAGAGATTTTCTGCCTGGGAGGTAAGCAGCACGCCGCCGCCCATGACAAGAATACAGATAATGATCATGTTGCGGCGGCCCATGACGTCGGCTTTGGAGGACAGAAAGGCAGCGCCCAGCGCCATACCGAGCAGCGCCAGGCTGAAGACGATGCCGAGCGTCTGGGAGTCGATGCCCCATTCCGACTGGATAGTTGGCCCGGAATAGGAAATCACCATCACATCCATACCGTCCAGCATGTTCATCAGGACGCAGATAATCAGTACGCCGATCTGCGTCAACGTGATGGCGCTGTTATCGATCAGGTCACGGACAGTTGCCATGGGTTATCCCCTGTCTTGCGTTGGTTAATATTCATTCCCGGGCGGAAATTCCTCCCGGCTTTTTTGCATGTTACCAGTCCGTTCCCGTGCAACACAAAAATACTCTACTATTCAGTTGGCGACTGCGTCATAGATGAGTTTCAATCCGACCACAAACAGGAACAGATAACAAATCCGGTAAAACACAGTTTCGGAAACCTGCTTGTGCAGCCAGATGCCGCTGAGCATGCCAACCACCGCTACCGGCATCAGCAGCAGCGAGGTAGCCAGATTGTCGATATGCAGCAGGCCCAACCAGCCATAAGGGATGAGTTTGACATAGTTAACCAAGGTGAATAGCAGAACCGTCGTGGCCACATAGGTGGTTCGGTGCAAGCGCTGTGGCAGCAGATACATGGTCACGGGCGGCGCTCCTGCATTGGCAATAAAGCTGGTGAGGCCGGCCATGATGCCGGCAATGCTGCCCCATAAGATAGAGGGTTTGCGGGCAGACTCCTGGTTACTGCGTAAGCCCCGGCTCCAGTAATCCAGCGTGAAGATGATGGCGATAGCACCCAATAGTAATTTGATAAGCTCTGGTGTCAGATATCGGAACAATAGCGTGCCGACGCCGATCCCGGCCAATGATCCCGGTATCAGATTCCACAGGTTGACGGTATCCCACTGATTGCGATACGCCCAGAGCCCGAATAAATCCATCAGACAGAGCACCGGCAGCAAAATGGCGGCCGCTTGTACAGGCGAGATGACCAATGCCATAATAGGTACCGACAGGATGCCAAGGCCGCCGCCAAAACCACCTTTCGAAATTCCAGAAATGATCACTGCGGGGATGGCGGCTGCATAAAACCAGGGATTGGAAATGAACATCGGGCCATATTAAAGCGTAATGGAATTTCTTACCACAGACCGGAACGGGATGCCTGGCACTAACCAATAAGGTAACTCATCAAGTGCGTATAACCTCGAAGGAAATCCTGCACGGCCCGATAGCACCGATATTGACCCGCATGACCATGCCATTGGTGCTTTCCATGTTCATGATGATCATGTTCAATGCGGTGGATTCCTATTTTGTCAGTAAACTGGGTACGCTTGAACTGGCCGCAATCAGTTTTACCTTTCCGGTTACCTACACGATTATCAGTATGGCCATTGGCCTGAGCATTGCCACCTCTGTCATGCTGGCCAAGGCGATTGGACGGGGCGAGCTAGATACAGCCCGGCGCATCACCACCGATAATATCCTGCTCGCCATACTCCTGGTGCTGGTAATTTCAATAACGGGACTTTCCACGACTGACGTTCTGTTTACCAGCCTCGGCGCCAGCGCCCAGACCCTGCCCTATATTCATCAATACATGGACGTCTGGTATGTGTTCGTCGGTCTGATGATCGTCCCCATGTGCGGTAACGCCGCCATCCGCGCCACGGGCGATACCAAGTGGCCGAGCGTGATGATGCTGGTGACCGGTATCATCAACGCACTGCTCGATCCCTGTCTGATCTTCGGACTGGGTCCGTTTCCCGAACTGGGCGTGCGCGGCGCTGCCTGCGCGGCTGCGTTGTCGTGGGTGGCGGGGTTTTGCATGTCATTCTGGGTCCTGCACTTTCGCGAGAAACTCCTGCTGTTCGCCATGCCGAACTTCGCGCAACTGTGGAAATACTGGGGTGAGATCATCAAAATCGCCATGCCGATTTCGGTCGCCAATATGTTGAATCCGATTTCCGCCGCCATCCTGACAGCCCTGGTGGCACGCTATGGCGAACACGCCGTGGCCGGATTCGGCGCCGGCAGCCGTATCGAAGCCTTTCTGCTGGTGGTCAGTCTGGCGATGACCGCCGCCCTGTCGCCTTATATGGCGCAAAATCTCGGCGCCAGAAATTTCGACCGGGCCAGGCAGGCACTGCGAGCGTCCATACGCTTCTCATTTCTGTTGCAGTTGTCACTGTACCCGGTGGTGGTTTTGACCGCGCCCTGGCTGGCCAGACTATTCAGCAGCGATCCGGAAGTGATCAGCGTCACCAAAATGTATTTATACATTATGCCGTTGGGGATCTGCTTTTATGGCGTGTTAATCATTATCAACACGGCGTTCAATTCCGCGCACAAATCGCATAAGACACTGATCGCCTGCCTGACCCGGGCGTTGTTCTGTTATGCACCGCTGGCCTGGATCGGTGGCTTGCTGTTTGGCATACCGGGGTTGTACTGCGGCGCCGTGCTCGGTAATGTCATCGCCACCAGTATTGCCTGGCGGATGCTTAAACCGGTGTATCGGGATCTGGAAACAGATCCGACCTTCCTGCACACCGCAGCCCGTGATCATGAGAAGGAGAAACGTGAAAACGGAGCGATCGAGGCAGGGCAACCGGATCTCACCTGAACCGGCGGCACATCAGGCATGCCGGAATGGGTTACCTATATGCTACGCTGCGCCGACAACAGTCTCTACACCGGCATCACCACCGATCTGGAACGGCGCCTGCACGAACATAATTATAAACACAACGGCGCGGCCTACACTCGCTCCCGCCGACCGGTAACTTTAGTTTACCAGGAATCATTTCAGAACAGAGCGGATGCTGCGCGACGAGAGTATGTAATCCGGACACTGCCGAAGGCTGTAAAAGAGAAGCTCTTAGAATAAGGGAAAATCAAAACCTTCATGCAGCGTTATGTCCACTTTTATAACCACCCCTGGATTTCATATCATTCCATCCAGGCTACGCTTGCTTGAATTTGTTTTCGGAATTACCGGCCAGGATGGTCGATGTGTTAAGGCGCGTAGGGCGAGCCCACTGCGCCCAGCGTGTTTGATGAACATGGATGTTCGAATGTCGCGGGTGCAGGATGCGCAGGAGCGACGCCCCCATTTTATGTCGCGTTACATAAAATGGGGCAAAAAAAAGCGCAAGATGCGGGGGAGGGAGGCATGCTTGCGCTGAAGAGTCCCACGTCATTCGTGGGTGGGGGATGAAAATACTCAAATCAATTCACATAATTTCGATCGCAATCCTCAAGTTAAACGTAATCTCTGTACCAAGGGAGGTTTTGGCAATTCTAAAAAGCCGAAACCCCGGTGGTTGATACCTGCCGGGGTTTCTCATGGATTTCCCAGGAAGGCATCTGGTTTCTATTACTGCCTTCCGGATTGATTGTTCGGGAAGGCTATGTCGCCGTTTTAATACCTGCATAACAACTGTTCATACCGGCACAACAGTGCAGCAAATCACTGCGTTTCAGCCAGAAGCGCGCCGTAACGCGCCGGGACCTGTCTGCTGTAGCGGTTATTAAGTTGTCTTGTTGGTAAGGCATTATTAAAACGGTGTACCCTGTTTAAATGGGGGCGCTAATATATTCCTAAATTCCAATTTTGCAAGTTCTTTTTTATTTGCAGCTAAGACACTGTGAATAGACATAGAATTGATACGGTCAATCCCTGGCCGCTTGACCCCTGCCGGGTAAAAAAATAGAGTTGCATTACCTTTTCAGCCAGAGCGTGAGCGGAGTCTGATTATGAATGATAAGAACAACGATATGCTGGCCAGTATTTTCCGGATGCAGTCAGAATTGAATGACTATGTCTTCGCCAAGAATCACTTACGGGATAAAAATGGCGAGACGCTCAGCATGCGGGCTATCTTCAGCGCCGCGGACCAGGGAGAATTAATGGTCAACGATTTACCTAATGCCTGGTTGTCGAATTACACCCGGGCCATGGCTGAAGAGCTGAAGGAACTGGATGCCGAACTGCTATGGAAATGGTGGAGCAAGGATACTATCGATACCCAGAATATCCGCGTGGAATTGATCGATATCCTGCATTTTCTCATTTCCGCCATGCTGGCGGCCGGTCTGACCGCGGAGCGCGTGTTTGAAGTCTACCAGCAAAAACACGCCGTCAATCTTAACCGGCAGGATGCGGGCTACAGCAAGGCAACCAAGACTGATGACAATCGGGGGATTGTTTAGGGCCTGCTTCCAACGGCATGTTCTCAGAGGTCTCGCCCGGTACCGGGATGTACCGGCATTTTTCAATCCGCTCTGGCGGGATTGAAAAATGGAGTAAAGTAAAAGTCACATTTTTTACTTTGCGGGCTCTGAAAAGTCCAGGAAGGACTTATTCAGAGCTTCCGTAATATAAAGACTAACGCCGACCTTTAAATTTTTTCTTGGGTTCCTCAAAGGCGACGCGCAGGAACTTGCCATTGTAGTTTTTACCGTCCAGGCCGGCGATGGCTGCCCTGGCTTCATGGCCTTCCATCTCGATAAAGCCGAAACCGCGGCACTTGCCGGTAAAAATATCGGAGGCTATCTGGATGGATCTGACCTTGCCGAATGTGGAAAATAATTCCGTAACTGATTTTTCAGATGCATCGACTGGCAAATTTCCAACGAACATTTTCTTCAAGATACTCTCCGTGCTGAAAGCGTAGGGTCTGGCTCTGGCGCATCCGCCAGAGCCAAACGGTGATGCATGATGGGGATTCCCGGTATATAGGGAATCCCCGATTGAATAGGCTGAATTATTACTTGCTGCCGCCAGTGACGTTGGCCGCCTGCGGGCCCTTCGCGCCGTTCTGGATCTCAAACTCCACGGTTTGCCCCTCTGTCAGGGTCTTGAACCCGGAGCCTTGAATCGCGGAATAATGAACGAATACATCGGGGCTGCCATCAGCAGGGGTGATAAAACCATAACCTTTTGATTCATTAAACCATTTGACGGTACCTGTAACCATAAATACTTTCCTCTATCTACATTAATGAATATTAATCGAGTGTTGCAATGCAGATCAGTAAAAGTTAATTACAGGGATTACCTTGTGGAACTATTACCTAACCTTGATGCAATCAAAACCATTTTAGCCGAGAGTGAAAGAAAATACGAATAAATTTCAATTTACAGTATCATTTGTTGCGTTTGGTATCAGATAGTTAATGAAATCCGGACCAGAAACCATGTCGAATGACAGTACCTTTAAACGAGTCAGTTCCAGGAACAGCGGCAAAACGTTTGAAAGGGTTACCCTGGACGAAGTCGACAAGCTCATCAACCGGGCCAAAAATGGCAATCTGGCCGCGCAATTAACTCTCGCCAATATCTATGAAACGGACAAGGGGCTGCTAAATATCGGTTTGGCGGCGATGTGGTATCTCGAAGCCGCCCAGAACGGTTCTCTGGAGGCCCAGGCCAAGATTGGTGAGCTGTATCTTTATGGGGTCGGGATAGCCCGGGATTACCAGGAAGCGATCAAATGGTTGCAACGCGCCGCTGACCAGGGCAATGCGACCGCCCTCGCCAATCTCGCCTGGTGTTATCAACGCGCCATGGGGGTGACCCAGGATTTCAAATACGCCTTCGCTTTGTATCGCCGGGCCGCGGAACTCGGCCATTCCAGCGCTCAGTACAATCTGGCGCATATGTATGCGAACGGTCGTGGCAGCAAGAAGGACATGGGCGAAGCCCTGAAGTGGTTCCGGCTGGCGGCGGATCAGGGCAATAGCAAGGCCCAGTTACGGCTGGGCGTGATCTATGCCAAAGGGATCGAGGTGACAAAGAACGAAATCGAAGCCGTGGAGTGGTTCCGCAAGGCGGCGGAACAGGGCTATGACAAGGCCCAATTCAATCTCGGCCATATGTATGCCAAGGGTCTGGGTGTGCCGCAGGACGATAAGCAGGCATTGAAATGGCAGCAACTCGCCGCCCAGCAAGGTTATGTCAGGGCCCTCTACAATCTCGGCCTGTTTTACCTGAACGGCAGAGGATTGCGGCAGGATTATACGCAAGCCATCGAATGTTTCCTTAAGGCAGCCGCCAAGAATTATCCCAGGGCCATGTATCAACTGGCCAAACTCTATCTACGGGGGATCGGTGTGCCGGTTGATCTGCGCGAGGCCTATAGTTGGTTCAAAATGGCCGCGGAACATGGTTTCACCAGGGGCCAGTACCGATTGGCGCAATGTTACCAGGAAGGCAGTGGCATTGAAAAAAATTTAGCGGCGGCCTTCGAGTGGTTTCAAAAGGCAGCGAAAAAATCCTTTAGGCCGGCGCAATATAACCTGGGCCGTATGTATGCCGCAGGCGAAGGTGTGGCGCGCGATTACATCAGGGCCTATGGCTGGATCTACGTGGCGGCGTCAGCCGGCTATGAGCCGGCAACACAGGCCCTGAATAAAATCACCGAACGGTTGAACCCACATGAATTGACGGAGGCGGTTCAACTCGGGGAACGTCTGAATCTCGAATACGGCGTGAAATAGCCCATGCCGTCCGCTACCGACATGGACAGGTTAACAGCCGTTGAGCACCTCATGCAGGAGGCGGGGTTGCCGGCCGCCGCCATCGCCAATTTCGTCTACTACTACCAGCAATTACTCGCAGGGCAGACAGGGTCTATCCCGGAGAACGAGATCTTGCCAATGGAGTCGCTACCCGATGCGGAGAAACTGCTTCAGGACACGAAAGCACTGGGTGACAAGGTCAGGTCGAGGACGGTGGTCATCAAACTCAACGGCGGTCTCGGCACCTCCATGGGATTGGATAAAGCCAAGTCTCTGATCATGGTAAAAAACGATCACACCTTTCTGGATATTATCGCCCGTCAGGTGCTCAGCGATGGCGTGCCGTTAATCCTGATGAACAGCTTTGCCACGCGGGAGGACTCCCTCGCCAGGCTACGGCAATATCGGCAGCTAAACGCGGACGGGATGGACCTGGATTTCCTTCAACATAAAGTGCCGAAACTCAGCCGCGCTGATTTGCTACCGGTACGCTACCCGCGGGCACCGCAACTGGAATGGTGCCCGCCGGGGCATGGTGATATCTATACGGCCATGGTCACCAGCGGCATTCTGGCCAGGCTGCTGGCGGCAGGTTACCGCTATACCTTCATCTCTAATGCCGATAATCTGGGCGCCGATCTGGACGAGGCGATACTGGGCTATATGGTGCAACAGGCTTGCCCCTTTCTGATGGAGGTCGCCGATCGGACCGAGGCCGATAAGAAGGGTGGCCATCTCGCTCAACGACCAGACGGCAAATTGCTGTTACGCGAAGCGGCGCAGTGCCCGGCAGGCGACAGCCGCTCATTCCAGGATATCGCCAGGCACAAGTATTTCAATACCAACAACCTCTGGCTGGATCTCGCAGCGTTACAGACGGCCATGGATCAACGCGGCAATATTCTGGGACTGCCGCTGATCTGTAATGCCAAGCAGGTCGATCCCAGGGATGATAATTCCACTCCCGTTTATCAGCTGGAGACGGCCATGGGCGCGGCGATATCGGTTTTCGCCGGGGCGCGGGCTATACGCGTGCCGCGTTCCCGCTTCGCTCCCGTCAAGACCACGAATGACTTATTCGTAATCCGGTCCGACGCTTATGTATTAACGGAGGATTTTCGCTTGCAGCCGGCCCAGCCGCTCGCCCATTTACCGGTTATCGATCTGGATGGACGTTATTTCAAACTGGTTGATGCATTTGAGCAGCGTCTGCCATTTGGGATTCCACAGCTGGCGGCGTGTCAAAGCCTCACGGTTATTGGCGATGTTTTATTTGGCAAGAATATCAGGCTAAAGGGCACCGTCACGATCAGGAATACTACTGGGCAACAGGTCCTGCTGGAACCTGACTCGACGCTAAGCGGTGAAATTAACTTCTGACCGGTGTCAGTAATGGCTATACAGGAATAGGAAGTGTTTGCCATTGGTAATCTCGGTAAGCGCATCCTTATGGGTAAGACGGTGCAATTCCTGTTGCATGTGTTTGGCTTGCATCAGGTCCCTGCTGGATGCAGTTGCTGATATCTTTATGGGAAAATTCTTCGCGCATAAACATTTCCGTGATTTTTGCCACTCACTTATTTTGGCCATATCCGGATGCCGGCCTGGTGTACTTACACTCCTGTATCGGCCAGCGACGGCATGTCTTGAATGACGCTAAAAGATTGCAGGCCAATCTGCTAAGATTCGCTGACCGCTGACCATGAAAGTTCGAATTAATGTCCACAACTTTGCCACAAGCTGCCGCAATACAACCGTTGCATGCTGACCCCCATACCGCAGGCAAGACCCGCATCCTGCTCTATTACCCGGACATTACCTTGAAAGGGAAGAACCAGAAGGAGTTTCAAAATGCCTTGTATCACAGTATCAAGCGGCGGTTGGACAAGATTGGTTATGACTGGAACATCGGCGCCTCCCGCGGCCGCGCCTGCATCATCGTGCCGGAAGCGCAGCAATCAGAGACCGGGCAGGTAGCTACGATTCTCCAGCACATACCCGGCGTTTACTCTCTGGCCGTCGCCAGCTGGTTGCATCCATCCGCCTGTCACGACGGCAAAGGGGCCATGAACTGGACCAACATCGGCAGTGAAATCCTGGCGCTGGCGCGGCAGTGCTATAGAAAAGATGCCAGTTTCGCGGTGCGGGTCCATCGCGTCGATAAATCCCTGCCGATTACTTCCACGGAAATGGCGGGCTGGCTCGGTGACCTGATCCAGCGGGAAACGGATTGGCACACGGTCAGATTAAACAAACCTGATCAGACTTTCTATATCGACGCGCTGCCGGATGGGATGTATTTCTATCCGGAGAAACTGAAGGGCGTCGGCGGCCTGCCGGTCGGCACTGGCGGCAGGGTGCTGGCCCTGTTGTCGGGCGGTATCGACTCGCCAGTCGCCGCCTTCCAGTTGGCGAAACGGGGATGTCAGGTGGATTTTTTCCATCTCAGCGCCAGTCACCTGCGGCAACAGGACATTAGTGATTCAGTGGTTGGGCGGCTGGCCGCACAGTTGAGTCAGTATACCCAGCGTAGCCGGCTGTATGTCGTGCCTTATACCTATTTCGATCTGGCCTTGAGCGGCTTGAACAGCGGCTATGAACTGGTGCTGCTGCGTCGCTTCATGATGCGGGCGGCGGAGCGGCTGGCTTATCAGATTCGAGCCCAGGCGCTGGTGAATGGAGACAGTCTGGGCCAGGTCGCCTCGCAGACGCTGGAAAATCTCGCCAGCAGTTCCAGCGTCGTCAGTATGCAGATATTACGGCCGCTGATCGGCGCCAATAAGGATGAGATCATCGCTCTGGCGCGCCAGCTGGGTACGTATGATATTTCCATCGAACCCTACAAGGATTGTTGCGCCCTCATAGCCAGAAACCCTAAAACCAAATCGCGCCATGACCGTTTGACCCAACTGGAGGCCACGCATCTTCCGGATTACGCCGGCTTGCTCGACAAGACGTTCGCGGACATGCTGTGTCTGGAATATCGCTATGGTGAACTGGTGGTAGACTGACCGATGACTGATACATCTTTACAGGTTCAGGTAGTGCCGGTGACACCGTTTCAACAAAACTGTTCAGTGCTGATCTGTACGGCGACTAAACGGGCCGCGGTGGTGGATCCGGGTGGTGACCTGGAGCAGATCCTGCGAGTGGTGAAGAATGCCGGCGCCACTCTCGAAAAGATACTGGTCACCCACGCGCACATCGACCATGCTGGCGCCGTTGCGGCTCTGGCTGAACGTCTGCAGCTACCGATCGAAGGGCCACACCGCGATGACAAGTTCTGGATAGATCAGCTGCCTTTGCAGGGCCGGGAGTTTGGTTTCACGGGGGCAGCAGTATTTGTTCCGGATCGCTGGCTGGAGGAGGGCGATACCGTGACCTTCGGTAATATTACGCTGGAGGTTCATCATTGTCCCGGACACACCCCGGGGCACGTCATTTTTTTCCATCCAGGGAGTAAACTTGCCATTGTCGGCGATGTCCTGTTTCGCGGCTCCATCGGCAGAACCGATTTCCCCAGGGGCGATTACGCAACCTTGATACTATCCATACGTGAACGCCTGTGGCCACTGGGCGATGAAGTGCAATTCATTCCTGGACATGGCCCGATGTCGACCTTTGGCTATGAACGCCGGACGAATCCCTTTGTCGCCGATGGTCTATAACTGGAGAGGTTTATGCTGTCTCTGACTGCAGTCACCAAAACCTTTGCAGACATCCCCGTTATAAACTCGCTTACCCTGCATATCGTAACAGGACGGACTACCGTGCTGATTGGCCCGAGCGGCTGCGGCAAGTCCACGATATTACGGTTGATAGTCGGCCTGATGAAAGCTGATGCCGGGAGTATAGCCATCCGTGATAATTTGCTTACACCGGCCTCAATTCAACACTGGCGGCAGCGTATCGGCTATGTCATCCAGGATGGCGGTTTGTTCCCGCATCTCAACGCCCGGGAAAATATCTGCCTGATGGCACGATATCTGCGCTGGAATCAGGAACGCATTCAGGAACGGACAGCAGAATTAGCACGACTGTTCAAGCTCCCGGAAGCCATGCTTGATCGTCACCATTATGAACTGTCAGGTGGGCAGAGACAGAGACTGGCGCTGATGCGAGCCATGATGCTTGATCCCGAGCTGTTATTGCTCGATGAACCTCTGGGTGCACTGGATCCGATGATCCGGTTCGACTTGCAGCAGGAAATGCGGGATATATTCACGCGCTTGAACAAAACGGTGTTAATGGTAACGCACGATATGGGTGAGGCCGGGTTTTTCGGTAACCAAATCGTGTTATTACAGGATGGGACGGTGGTGCAACAGGGGAGCATGGCGGATCTGCTGCAGCGCCCGGCGTCAGCCTTTGTGGAACAATTTATCCGGGCGCAACGCCAGCCATGGCATGAACTTGAAGCGCGTCTGCAATGACCTGCCGGCCCCTGTTGATCATGGCAGTGCTGATTTGCGGGATCAGCATGCCAGCATGGGCCGATCCAGTCACTATCGGATCGAAACAATTTACCGAAAATATCATTATCGCCGAGATCGTGACCCGGTTGCTTAATCATCAGGGTTTGGCGGTCGAGCATAAAAAAGGGCTCGGCGGGACCCGGATTTTATGGGATGCATTAGTGCAGGGTGAAATCGATATCTATCCGGAATATACCGGTACCTTGAGCCAGGAATTGCTGACCGGTACGCATAGCAGCGATCTGCAACAATTGCGGACAGTATTAGCCACATACCGAATCAGCATGAGCGCTCCATTGGGCTTCAACAATAGTTACGTCCTGGGTATGCGAGGACAAACAGCACGCGATTTGAAAATCGGCACGATCACTGATTTGCAACGATATCCGGAACTGCGCTTTGGTTTCAGCAATGAATTTATGTCGCGGATCGACGGCTGGCCTGGTCTGCGGGACAGATATCAGCTGCAACAATTACAGGTGATCGGACTGGATCACGATCTGGCCTACCGCGGACTGACGCAAGCGCAATTGGACGTAATCGACTTGTATGCCACGGATGCTGAGATTGCCTATTACGGTATCCAGCCACTGTATGATGACCAGGGCTATTTCCCAGCATATCTGGCCGTCATTCTTTACCGTCAATCTCTGGCAGTTGAATATCCGGATATTCCCGAACTTATCTCCAGCCTCGCCGGACGCATAGACACAGCTCATATGTCGGCGATGAATGCTGAAGTTAAACTAAATGGACTGACTGAACAGAGGGTGGCGGCCGCCTATCTTGAGGATGAGTTCGGAATGCATGTCGTTGTGCGCGATATCAAAATACTGGATACTTTGATCAGGAATACACTCGATCACCTCTGGCTCGTGCTAATCTCGCTCACCACGGCGATCATAGCCGGTATCCCCCTGGGCATAATAGCTGCACGCCATCTCCACATCGGTCGGATCGTACTCGCCGTCGCGGGGATCATTCAAACCATTCCAGCGCTGGCTTTACTGGTATTTATGATCCCGCTGCTTGGTATCGGCGGCCCGCCGGCCGTGGCCGCCCTGTTTTTATACAGTCTATTGCCTATTATCCGCAATACCTACAGCGGCCTGCACGACATACCGCCACCACTGCTGGAATCAGCCGTCGCCATGGGCTTGCCCACCTTGGCCAGAATGCGCCTGGTGGAACTGCCGCTGGCACTGCGATCCATCCTTTCGGGGATTAAAATTTCGGCAGTGATTAATGTCGGCACGGCAACGCTGGGGGCATTGATAGGGGCAGGAGGATATGGTCAACCGATCTTAACGGGGATTCGCTTGAATGATGTGAGTTTGATATTGCAGGGTGCGATACCGGCGGCTTTGCTGGCCTTGCTGGTCCAGGGCTTTTTTACAATCATTGAAAATAGATTGATGCCATGGGGACTCAGATATCCGGGAAGTGAGGTGTGAGGAGTTTGGGGCGTATAGCAAGGTGCGAGCTTTCAGTTAATTGATATACCCTTGCACCTCACTATTGCTTAAGCTTCTTTCTGCATGATCGCTTCCGTCGCCTGACGTCGTTGTTCAATCATTTGTATGAAGGCATGGGCGACCCGCGGGACATGCTCGAAGTAGTGAGTCAGATTGGAATAGTCAGCGCAGAGTAACTCGGTCGGATCGACCGCGCGCACCGAGGCAGTGCGGAGGCCGCCGGAGAAATAACCCATTTCGCCGATAGGCTCGGGCGGTTGAACGTAGGCTATGTGCGTCAATTTACCGGCCATATCTGTGCGGTAAACCTCCACCTTGCCGGAGCCGATAATATATAACTTCGGGTCCGGCGTATCCTGATAGATGAACTGTTCGCCGGCGGGAATGCTAATTTCGGTGAATTTCATGCTCAG